>JAFSXQ010000117.1 GCA_017444005.1 Bacteroidaceae bacterium
CAGCCATAGCGTCCTTGTAAGCCTGCTGTGCAGCCAGAGGAGCAAACTTCTTGTCGATAGCCTCGATCTTCTCGATGTCCTCTTCGGTCAACTGAGTGTAAGAGGTAACATCCAGGTAACCGCTCTCGATAATCTCGTTGAGCAGGTCGCTTGCGGGCAGGATGTAGAACTCAGAGAAGGTGAAGAATACATGGTCACCAGTCTTGGCATTGTTGCTGGTGGTGGGCACAGTGAAGCGGATGAGCGTAGCAGGAGCAGCCAACTCAATCTTGTCAGACAGATAACTGATAACGCTGGCATCGGTGGGCAGACCCTCGGTGATGCTGGTTACCTCGTCCAGACCGAATACCTCGTCGTCGCCGGCGGTGATGTCAATCTGAGTCGGGCGGTTGTTGTTGTTCTGACTGCGCTTCTTGAAGAAGAAGTAGAACTCACTTACAGGTTCCTCAATCTCAGCCTGCAGGTAGTGGTCCTCACCGGGATCGTTGCTGGCATGCCAGGTAGAGTGGAAGAACGTGGTGTAGTCGTTATCAATCAGAGCCTCGTAAGAACCTTCAGAGGGATCCTTTGCGTTACTGGTGTACTTGGTAGCATCCTGTACCAGACCCGTATACTTCTGCAACTGAGGAATCCAGTTGTTGATCTTGGCCAGAGCGGCGGGACGAACATCAACATACTCCTCTACGTTCCAAACGTAAGCGGGCTCCAGCGAGTAACCAGCCTCGGGCAGCGTAGCGCCGTCGAATACATCCCAGTAGGTGTTGGCACCCCAGGCTGCATCGGTGGCATTGGTGGCACGAACGGCATACTTGCCATCGCTGTTCTGGAAGAATACCTGACCTTCCCAGTTGTTGCGGTTCTGACTTGGGTTGGTGTGGATGTGACCATCGTTCTCGAATGTCGTGTTGCCACCGGTCTCGGGATTGGTGTAGCATACGCCAAGCATCTTGAAACCATACTCAAAAGCCTCACCGGCAACCTTCGAGAAGGTCAGCGTGGCAGCCTGGGCGGCATCGTCAACCAGATAACCAGTCTCGTTCAAATAGTACTTAGCATTGTCCTTCTCAGTGTAGATGCGATAGGTCTGAGCATCCTTGAGAACTTCCATTGCACGTGCATAGGTAACCTCCAGAGGCTCGGCCTGAGAAACGTAGGTCACGTGCTTGAAACTGAGCCAACTAACGTTGTTGTCCTCAGCAACCTTGATGTTAACCTTCAGCACGCCGTCTGCGCCAACCACACCGGTAGCGGTGAACTGAGCCAGATAGAAGGGAGTGCCGGGAACGTTCTCGCCAGCGCAAAGGTCAACAGCCTCGCCGTCGTTCACGTCCATGGTGATGCCGTAGGTGGGAGCCTCAGCACCGTTCTTGATGCGAACGCGAGCCCAAACGGTTACGTCGTACTTGCCAGCAGCCAGGTCAGGAACGGTGGCGGTCAGCGTAGTAGCACCGAGAGAGTTAGCATCGCCAGTCCAGTACTCGAAGAAGGGCACCTTGAACTCGCTGCCGTCGGTTTCACCTTCTACAGACCATGTGTTGATGTACAGAGCGGTGTTGTAGTCCTGGCACTGAACGTCGTTGATGGTCCAGGCAGAGAGCAACAGGTCGTCGATGTCGTTGGCTGCGTGCCAGCCCGATACGGTCTGAGGATTAACCACAACTACGGGAGTGCCAGCCTCGAACTGAGCCAGGGCGTTGTCGTAGATGGCCTTGTAAGCCTCGTAAGCCTCGGCGGTGTAGACGTTGGTAGCGTCCATCTCAGCCTTCATGGCAGCCAGGGCAGCCTTGGCGTCCTTAGCCGTGTTGACGCTGCTGATAGCGGCATCCAGAGCCTCGATGGCAGTCTTGTAGTCAGCCACAGTGGTGGGGTTCTCGGCACCTGCCAGAGCCTCGGCTACAGCGTCGCCGTAGTTAGCGGGCAGGTCGGTGCAATCCAGTTCAGAAGCCGTGGCAACGAGGTCTGCAAGTTGCTCCTTCAGGGCAGAGAACTTGATGACGTCGATATCAGCGTTCTTACCAAAGTAGTAGAGGGTGAAGTTATCCCAGATACACCACAGAGCGGTGTTGTTCTCGAGTTTGGTACCCAGCGTGATTGTGCCGTCGGTAACCTCTACGACCATCATGTCGATGGCGTACTTGCCAGCAGAGAAGGAAACAGAGGCGTCGCTCATGCTGTTCTCGGTGCCGGTCTTCAAGGGGAACACGGCCGTTTCATCGTTGATGAAGAATACGGGCAGGTTCTCGTTGTCGGAACCGTCCTGGCGATAGAAGCCCTGTGCGGTCAGACCATAGACACCATTGGGCACACCTTCGATGGTCTGGCTGATGGTGAATACAGAGTGGAACGACTCGGCATTGTTGTTCGTGTTGTTACCGCCGGAGAGGTTCTTGTTGGTGCAGTCAGCACTTACTTCCCAAGCGCCCACATTGCGGTTGTTGCGGCCGAAGTTGGCGTCCTGAACCAGGAAGGTAGCGTTGACGGGAGCCTCCTGAGTAGCCTTAGCCAGATAAGCCTTGGCATCAGCCTCAGAAACGATTTCCCACTTCACGTTGTCGTCCTCGGGATCGGTAGAAGTGTTGCTGCCATCGTTACCCATGAAGGTATTCTGGCCATTGTAACCGAAGTAGATGTTGCCATCGCTGATGGTGTAGTAACCCAGGTGGTCGACAATCTGCAGGTGCAGGGGCGTACCGTTGTCCATCCAGGCACCGTTGAAGTAGTACTGCGTGCCACCGTTGTTGACGTTGGTCTCCAGGGTGTACGTGCCATCCTCCAGTTGCTCAAGGGTCATGAACTCGGGATTGTCAACCAGCGAAGCGTGTGTGCCCCAATCGTTGGCAGCACCCCAGTACTGGCCAGTGGCAATGTTGCGGAAGAAGTAGCGGCCAGCCTTCGGAGCCTTGCCAATCTGCACGTCCCAAAGCATGACGCGGTTGGTGAGTTCCAACTCAAAGGTCAGGTCGGTACCGTTTTCAGGCACCTTGACAACGTAAGATGCAGCAGCCTTGGCGTCAGCATCAGCAAATGCCACCTCGTAGGGAGCATAGCCGGTGAAACCGTCGACAGCCTTCACAACGAAGGTCTCGACAACCTCGCCACCAGAGGTGACAATCAGGTCCTGGTCGGGCGTGCCCTTAGGCGTTGCAGCGGTGAAGCCGAATACAGAAGTACCAGCAGGCACGTTCAGCACCAACTTACCCTTTCTGCTACCACCGGCTCTGTAAGCAGGCTTTTCAACAGCCTCGCCATCGCCAATCGTCTCGTAAACGTCTACCAAAGCAACGTTGACGCTACCATTGTTAACATCGAACGTTACGTCTTCCTCGGCCTCGTCATTAGAAGCCTGATAAGCCTTTACTTCCTGGCTGATGAAGGCATAAGCAACCACTGCTACCATCATAGCAAAGAACGATAAGGCTGTTCGTAGAGCTTTGTTCATTTGATAAAATTTTTAATGGTTAATAAATTAAGTTAATTACTTTTTTACATTCTCATTTGGGCATAGTCTATGCTAAACTACACTTCTAATGGGCAAAATTATACAATTTTTTTTAAATAAAGAAAAGAAATATGAAAAAAGTAGCGAAATGGGGGCAAAAAAACTGTACGGCACCCCATTTCGCTACGTTTCCGCTCTCCCGAAAGTACAGAAAGAGGGCACGTCATAATCCACGACATGCCCTCTTTTTCGTTTATTCATTCATGGAGTCAATGCACAAGGCACTTCCGCTTGTTGACGATGTACACGCCCTTGGGCAGACGGCGCAACTGATCCTTCGTGGCATCGCGGCAGACGAGCACGCCATCGGGGGTGTAGACCGTCAGGGGGGCACCGTCGGCCAGGTGGCTGATGACGGAGGTGGTGATGACGTTGAGAGTGAGGGGCTGACTGCGGCTGCCCACCACGTCGCTGACGAACTGTAGCGTATCGGCAACACCGAAGGTCTCACCCGTCTCGTTCTGCTCCACGACGAACGCCAGGCCGACGGGATTATCGCCATAGGCCGTGAGGTAGTGATGGCTACCCACGAACTGGCTGATGCCACGCAACTCGTCGCCTGCGAACGCATACACCGTGTACTGCTCTCCGGGCAGTTCAGTGCCGTCGCGAAGGATGCGTGCGGTGATGTTCATGGTGTGGGGGTACTGATGAGCATCGACCGAGAGCAGCGAGGCGACTGCGGCCCCACTGGATGTCTTGGTGAAGTCGAAGGCCAGTTGCTTGGCGGAGACGGACTTGTAGAGGTAGCCTTGCCCGGGAACCAACTCATAGAGCGTGCCTTCCCAGACGCCATTGCCATATTGCGAGAAACCGTCTTGGGCAACGATGTAGTCGCCTTCCTCGGCATTCGTCAGCACGCTGGTCAGGTCGCGGTTCTCGAAGTAGGGATAGGCCATCCAGTTCCAGCCCTGTTGCAGGCTGATGACATTGCCATAGAGCCGTCCGCGCATGGTGGTGCTGAAGTTGTTGACGACATCTATCTTGTAGGCCATGCCTGGGAGGATGCTGGTGATGCTGCCTGCCAGTCCGGATTCCGGGTCGAGGACCAGTTCATCTTTCTGGCTCAGCACGAGCGAGGCATACTTTGTGAAGTTGCCAAGCTGCTGCGCCTCGTCCAGATAGGTCGATACCCAGTTCCAGCCACGGACCAGGGTGAGCGTCTGCGTGAAGATGTCGCGCACGAACTCGGCAGTGATGGTCATGGGTTTGTCGGCGGTGACGGTCAGCGTGTCGCCCGCGGTAGCCACGGCCTCACCGTTGACCGTCCAGCCCTTCAGCACGAAGTCCTCATCGGCCGTTGCCACGATGTTTACCTGAGTACCGTAATCGTAGAGCCCTGTACCGGATACGGAACCGTTGCCGGCAGAGGCTACGTCAATCCGGCATTGCTTCTTGGCGAAGTTGGCAACCAGGTTCTGATCGCTTGTGACGGTGGTCTCGTAGACCGGATTGGTGGATACAACCGCGCCGTCGAGCGTCCAGTTCAAGAACTCATAACCATCGTTGGCGGTGGCGGTGAAGCGGTACCTGTCGCCATACCGAACGGAGGTGACACTGCCGTCGGCAGGTGCCTGTATACGGGCACTGGCAGACTCGGACGTTCCGCTAATCTTCTCGCACATAATGTTACCCGAATGAAGTGGATACTCGGTGGTGATGACCTGCACCAGTCCGCCGAGGAACAGTACCCAGTCGGCCTTCTTGCCCGTGAAGCCGTTGTAGCCTTCGTAGTCCTTGATACCCGAGGTCTGCACGGTGAGCACATAGTAGCCATTGGGGAGTGTACGGTTCAGCGCGGTGAAGTCAAGTTTCCACACGGTGTTGTCGTCCGAGGCAAAGCCTACGGTCGACAGGTCTTGCTTCTGTCCCTGCACGGTGAGTGTCACATCTTCCTGGGTGAAAGTCTCTGCCTGGATGGCCTTGTTGAATTCCACGGTCACCTCGTCCACGTAGGCAGTGCGCACGGGGTCGTCACCCAGTTCCATGCCTGTAATCGACTTCACCTCGAGCGCGATGTCGCTGCGTTCCTCGAAGATGAGTTTGTATTTCAAGCCCTCGAGCAATGCCGATGCCGGGAAGTCGGCGATGAAGTGCAAGCGGTTCTCATAGCGCCAGTCGCGGGCATCCACCAGCGTGCGGTCGGTCTGCCAGATATTGTCCACGGGCAGTTCCGTGTTGTCGTTCAGCCGCACGATGCTCAGCAGTTTGCGGCGGCCGACAGTCGGGTCGAGCAGCGAGCCGTAGTTCCACCCCTCGGCAGTGGGCAGGATGGTGAGCGTGTACTCGGTGTTGCTCTGCTTCTCAATCAGGGTCTCAGCGGTCACGGACACTTCCTGCTGTGTGCCGTCGGTGAAGTAGAGATGGTCGGGCAGGTCTTCCATGTCGGTGATATCGTTGACGAGGAAGGCCCTCCCGACGCTTTCATTGTCGGTATCGGCTGGGGGTGTGAAACCGTGAATCAGTTCGTGGATGGTCACCTGGTCGAGCAGCGAAAGGTTCTCGTTGCCATAACTCGTGACGTGGGTGGCCTGGATGTCGTAGTCGACGAAGTGTCCGAGCAGCGAACTCTGCAACCACCACTGGGCATAGGCCTGCGAGTGGGCAGGGATGGTTCCGAACTCGGTGGGGATGGTCTCGCCCATAGCCATCACCTTCTCCTGTCCGTTGAGTTGCGACGACACGAACTCGAAGTCGATGTAGAGCCCCTTCTCATTCTCGATAATCTGCGGCTGCTTGGTCACCATGCGCACGTTCGTGGCATCGCCGTTGCCCTTGTTGTTAATGAGCACGGCAAACTCGCCTGGCACCACGGGTTCGACGGCTTCGGTCAGGGCATCGTCACCATAGAGGTCGCGCTGCATGAAGTAGGTCAGGTCGAGTTCGGGCGACGGCTTCACGGTGAGCGTGACGGGATAAAGGTCGCGTGTCACCTCCAGGCCGCTGTTCGGGTCGATGTAACTTAGCGTGCCGCCGAACGAGTACTCTACCGGTTCGTCGGGAGCGGCATACTTCGACGGAATGAACAGGATGGTGGCCGTTCCGGTGCTGTCGGGCCCCAGGTACCAGCCACTCTCCATGTCAAGGTCGCCCTTGAACATCTTCAGGCTCTCGGTGTGCATCTCGAACTCCTTGGCCGTAGCCGTCTGGTTCGTCTGCCTGTTGGTGACGTTCAGTTTCAACTTGGCATCGGTTATCGGGAGGTCCTTGTTGCCGTTGGTCACGGTGAGCGTACCGCGGAAGGCCTGGCGTGTCATCGTCATCGTCTGGTCAATCTGCAGCGAGATGGTAGCACAGGTGCTGCTGCTCTCCTCGCGGAGTTTGTCGACAAACTGCTGGAAATCGTTGTCGTAGATACCGCCCACATTCTCGTAGCCGTACTCCTCTGTAGCGGTTTCATGGCACTTCTGCATTATCTTGAGAGCCTCCAACAGCACCTCCGGACGAATGACGTTCGTGACAGACGGGTCGGGGTTATCCCTGTCGTAGGCGAGTGTGTTCTGGATGCGCTCGATGAAGTGGTTGAACTGTTCGTTGGTGATGTCGTTGGGTTTGTAGGCTCGCAGGGCATCGGCATCCACGTTGCCGTTCTGGATGGCCTGCTCGACGGCATCGTTGAGTTTGATGGCCTCATCAACCGTCGTCAGGTTGCCCCACAACGAGTCGCCGTAGAACTCGATGCCGTAGTCCTGATAGGCCTGGAAGTAGTCATTCCCCACCTTTACCTTATCGGCGAACGTGTCTACCCAAGAGGGGGTGGAACTTGCCCGCATCACTTTCAGACGTGCCGAAGCGGGTTTGTCGCCACACCCCGTGGAGATGTCGTAGATGGCCAGTGCACAGCCGATTACGCCCCAGACGGTGCTGGCCCCGGGGATGCAACCCATCACGGAACTGAAGGTGCCTATGCCCCACAGGGTCCAGTCCTTGGCCGTACCTTCGTAGTAATTGTTCAGGAAACCTTGGACGGAGCGGCCCAGACCCCAGGCACAACCGGCAAGCGGAACGAACTTGATGGCTGCGCAGTCGCCGGCATCGAGAACCATGTTCGTGAGGTTCTTCAGGCACGGGTTACACTCGGCAGAGAAACTGACGCCATTGTAGTTCTCGGACGACGAGTACGAACTGCCACCGCCGCCTCCGGGCGAACCGAGTCCCTGGCCATAGATGGTCCACAGACCTCTGTCGCCTGCCGACGTACAATCCACTGGCGGCACGAGTTTGATGGTATGCGGGTACCAGCCCCATTTGTTGTCGGGGCCGCACTCCCAGTTGTAGTCGGTGACGCTGCTCAGGACGCACCGGCCGTTCTTGCTGGACGATTTGCTCCTGCCTGCTTCCGAGTTGCGGAGGGACTCGGCCTCTCCGGGTTCGACGGGCGTGATTTCAACCCGGATGGTGATGCTTTCTTCGGGAGCCAGGTCGATGCCCTTATTCTCGTCAAGGGTTCTCCACTTGTGGTTGCCCGACACGATGGGAACCGTGTAACTGACATCCCTGACGGGGACTGAACCCCGGTTCGTCAATGTCACCTCGTAGGTTGTGCCCTCGCCCGGGCCCAGGTCGGCAACATCCACTGCATCAGGCTCTGTGACCTCGACGACAGGTGGCGTCACGTTGGGATCGTAGTCCCACAGCCATTGGGTGTCGGACTGTGTGTCGTTGATGGAATGGGTCGTCGACTCCCGGCTCATCTTGGTCACCTTCACAGGGATGGTGTAACTCTGCTGTGGCAACAGGGTCAGGCCCTTGCTCTCGACAAGAGGCTCCAGCATGCAGTCGCCCGCCATCTCGGGAATGGTGTAACTGGTGTTGTTGGCATTGATGAGGCCCTTGTTGGTAAGTATGGCATAGTAGACCAGACTCTCGCCGGCTCCCAACTGGCCGATGTCCAAGGTGTTGGGTTCTACCACCTCGACGACAGGAGCGGGAACGTTGGTCTCGAACTTCACCGTGGTCACGATGTTGTATTCGTCCTCCACCTCAGTTTCCTCGACACCCCAACTGACGCTGATGGCCTGGTAACTCAGGCAGACGACCTTCGTGGTGGTGCTACCCGGGTCGACAAGGATGTTGTTCTTGTAGGAGTCGTGCTTGTCGGCTGTGACGTTGACCTGATAGTAGCCTTCTGGCAATTCGATGCTGTAGAGACCGTTCTCGTCACTGAGTCCTTGAGCCACAAGGGCGCCGGTGACGGGGTTCTTCAGCACCACCTCGGCTCCGCTGACGTGTGGCTTCTCGTCAGTGTAGTAGGTGTATTCGTCGGTGACGTCGATGACGAGCGTACCGGTCTTGTCCGAGACGGGCGTGATGTTGAAATTGATGTAGGTACCGTTTCCGTTCTCGCAGTTGATGCCAAGAGTACCGGTGACGGGGACGTTGAGTTGCATGTCGTCGGTAGGCATCATGCGCAGCACCACGGTGGCGGTGTCGTTCTGGTTCAGTCCTGGCAGGGTGGCACCGGTCAGCGGCTTTATCCACTGGGGCAGCGAGAGGCTGATTCTGCCCGTGTTGCCCTTTCCGTTATTGGTCACGAAGAAGTTGTAGTCTCGCCCGGTGTCTTTGTTCATCGTGGTGATGAGGTTCTGCTTCTCGACCACGAGGTTACCCTGAGCCATACGGGCATAGTAGTGCAGCGTCACCTCAAGGAAGGCCCCCTCGCTGCTGGTGACCTGCACCTTCAGTTGTTCCCAGTCATTACCGGGAGAGGCCGTCTTGCCATTGAGCGTGTACACCAAGTTTACGGTCTCGCCGGCACCGATGTCCTCGGGCACCTGCAACTGAGCCTCACAGCCCTCCGGCGCACTCACGGCCTGTGCCTTCACACCCGACAGCGCCAACTTGCCCGCATTCGCCAGGCGGATGACGCCCGTATACGGCTCGCCGCAAGTGACATCGCAGGTGATGTAGCCCGTGTCGGTACGTTTCAGACCGTAGACATCAAAGGCGGCCAATTCCTCGGTCGTCGGGTCGTCCTTGTAGCAGGCTCCGATGGCAAAGTGCCCTGTCTGGCGCTCATAAAGTTGCCAATCCATCGAGAAGCGGCCTTCGGCATCGGTCTTTACCTGCTTCACCTCACGTGCCCCTTCATTCATCAAATAGACGTCTATCGTCTCGTTCGTCGTCTTCTGGCCGGTCAGCTGTCCGCTGATGCGTACCATGTCGCCTTGTTTGTAGACTTGCTTGTCCGTCCCGATTTTAACCGTGAAGGGCGAAGTGGCCTTTACGGTGACTTCATTCGAGGTGTTATTGGTGTAGACCAGTTCGGTAACCGAACGCTGGGCATTGACAACCACGTAGTACGTATGCTCGCCCACCGACTCGGGCAGCGTGATGACACGCTCTATCACGGCCGTTCCACCCACGGGAATCTCCTGTTCGGTGTGCGACGTGCCGATGGCGTCAGCCTTTCCTTTCAGGTAGAACATGACGGGCGTGTTGGCTGCCAAGGGGTATGCACCATCGTTCGTCACGCTGACACTGGCCGTTACCTGCGTACCTATCATGGACTCGCTGGCGCTCAGTTTCAGACCATTGGCACGCGCATCGGGCAACGTCTGGTCGGTGACGAGCAGCATGCACGTGCCCGAGGCGTAACCCGCGGCAGAGACGGTGAAGACAACGGTTTTCGAGTCGCCGCTCACATCATTTTTCTTCGATTTCACCGCCACTTCGGCCGATGTCTCTCCGACAGGAATGGTAACGCTACTGCTGTATTCCAACTCGGCATCGTAGTTACTGCTCAGCGTCACGGCGAGCGGCTGCGATACGTCGGTCAGCGTGTTGCGACTCACGACGAGCGTGGTCTCGCCACCCTCCTTCACGGTTGCAGCCTGCGAACTGATGCTCAGAGCAGCACCGTCGTTATCGAGCACTGTGAGTTGGGCCTTCACATTGCCGGCATTCTCACCGCTGACGGCACAACTGCACGACTTGACGTAGATGGCAGCCGTCACGGTGTAGGTCCGGTCGCCCTCCTGCAGGGTGTTGTCGATAGGACCGAGGTTGAAGAACACGCTCTCCACGCCCTTGTCCATCGTGATGCTCTTGTTGCCGTAGTAGAGTCCGCCGTTCGAGTCGTCGCTGATTTTCACGGTAATCGCATTGTTCGTCTTACCGGTTCGGGTGAGCACGGCTGCCACTGCAGTGGGTCCGTCTCCCTCATTGACCACGTTAGGCGTGAGTTCCAGCGTCAGCACCGGCATGTCGTTGTCATGCAGGATGACGATGACTTCGGCAGGACTGAGGTTCTTGGCCGAAACGGTGAACTTGTTCGACTGTTCCAGGTTGGGAAGTTCGTCGTCGACACACGTCACGGGCACCGTCACCGACTTCTCATTGGCGGGAATCACGGCCGTGGATTTGTAAAGGAAGCGACTGTTGTCCTCGCTCTGCACCATCACCGTGATGGGTTCCGTGGAAACGCGCGGCGTGGTAATCGTGAGGTTGAACTGGTCGCCCTCGTTCAGGTCCGTCTTCGAGGCCTCCACCGTCAGGGCCGGGTACTCGTTGTCCTCGATGACAATCTGCTGCGTGATGGGCGTATAGTCCGCATGCCTGATGGTGATGGAGACAAGACTGTCGGCATCAACCACATCGTTATCATTCACATGGAAGTAGAACACCACGCCCGACTGTCCGGCAGGTATGGTGACGGAGTGCTGGATGTCGACTCGCGAGTCCTCGGGCGTCAAGGCAATCTGGAACGTCTGCGCCAGCGTCCAACTGCCCGAACGGCTCAACTTCGCCTGGACACGCTGCTGCGAGCCCTCGGTGAAACGGGTCTTCGACAGTTCAAGAACAATCTTCTTTTCAATGTTGATGTTCGTCAGGCTCACGGCAGTGTTGTTGTCGCGCATCGTCGGGTGCTCGCCGGTCTTGTCGGTGGGTACAACCTCTATCTTCACCTTGCACAGGCCGTCCAACCCAAGGTTCTGCGGCAGTTCAATCTCCGCCTGCCGACTGACTACGCCATCCTGTGCAAGCGCCTCGCCGTAATAGGCGGTGGCAATAGTCTTTGATGTAGTCCCTGCCAGGTTCACCAACGAAATCTGCTCGGTCCATCCGTCCTCGGTGGCCTTCAGACCCACATTCTTCACCTGCCATTCTACGACGACTTTTTCGCCGGGCTTGACCGCATCGGGGGAGAAGGTGACGCCCGACGGTTCCAGGTCGGGACGCGGTATCTGTTCGATGACGATGGCGCCGTCCTTCGAACCCGTAGCCACGTTCTGCTTCTGCAGGTCGGTCATCGTCACGTTCTCGACGTAGACGGGCAACAGGGCGTTGTTCGGCAGGGCCACATCGGTGGTCAACTGCAACGTGAGCAGCGTGCCCTTGTTGTCCACGACCAGTTCGTTGCGGTCGCTGTAGACGATGACGCGATAGCGATGATAGGTCAGGCTCCGGGCACTCGTTCCTTCGCCGTCGGGGTAGTACCACTTCCACTGGGTGTCCTTCTTACGGCACAACACGGTATGGTTGGGGATGCGCGCCCGTGCGGCCTCGGTCACGACGACACCTTCGTCGTCGGTGACCAGTTCGTAAGGTACGCTGATATCGAACTGCACACCGGCAACATCGCTGGTGTTCTCCATCACGACGTTCAGACCGAGCACCTTACCCGAGGGTGCCTTCACCGTATCTACGCGCAGTATATTGGTCTGCGCATGGAGCAGCGTGCCCATCATGGTCAGCACTGCCAACAGGGATAATCTCAGGTGTTTCATATCTCTATTCCTTTTATTTCTTTACCTTGTACTGTTTACCATTCACGCGGACGACATAGATGCCGCCGGGCAGCGACTGCCACGAGCCGAGGCGGCGTCCGTTCAGGTCGTAGACTTGCATGTCGCGGCTGTCAGTGGCCGTCAGTTGACCGATGGTCGTGGCAGGCTCGTCGTCGATGCTGAAGCCCAGATAGTGAGCCTCGGCATCCGACAGACAAACGTTGGCGATGGTGGCTCCTGCGGGCAGTCCGCTCAACAACTTATGGTCGCCGGGCTGCAGAGTCCGGCGGGCAGCCGAATAGATGACGATGCGCAGTCCGTCGTCGGTCTGTCGCATGACGACCGTGAAGCGGCCGCTCAGGTCGCGGTTCACAGTGATGTCGCGCTGGGTGGCACCGGCTATGGTCAACTGCATAGCGGCCACGGCGTCGGTATTGTGCAGCGTCAGGTCGGCACCGTCCATCGAGAGTACATTGGCAACATTTATGTTTGCCTGTACCTTATTTCTATCACGCGCGAGCGAAGTGGCGTCTGGGGTGTAGGCCAGGATGTGTTCCACGTTGCCCACGATGTCGCTGACGTTAATCACGTTGTCGCCATTGCAGTCGGCATCGGCAAAGTTGAACAACTCGCCGTTGTACTTCCGTTCGTTGAAGGCGAAGTTCACCACGCTCTGCAGGTCGGTGACATCGACTGTCTGGTCGGCGTTCACGTCGCCATCCTCCCAGGTGAAGCGCAGGACCACCGTGCGCCAGTCAGCCACGTAGGCAACGGGCTGGTTCTTCGGGGCACGCAGGACGCGGTCGTCGTAGGCATCCATGTTCCACTGGCCGTCGCTCTTCGCCAGTTCCCAGGTATAGTTCCACCAGTTCTGATTGAAGTTGGTGCAATACGGACGGGACAGGCTCGTCGGATTGTAGCCGAAGTCCTGCTCGCTGTGGCGATAGGTGAACGTTGCAGGCAGTTCGATGTCGGCTGCCACGCCAGCCGTCAGGTCCTGTGCCACATCGGCAGCAGCGGCCACGGTCTGTTTGGTTTCCCAGTCGATGAATTGCATCTCCAGGGTCAGGTCGGTCAGCGTCTCCTTCGGGATAACCTGCGAGACGTCGGTCAGTTGGTTATAGGTCAGGTTCAGTTTCGTCAGCGCGGGCAGGGCCGAGGCTATGGCGTAGGCGTCGCCCGTGAGTTCGTTGCCTTGCAGGTTCACGTCGGTCAGCGGTGCACGCCGGTCTTCAGCAATGCTGCCGATGATCTGGCCGGCATCGCCACGGATGTGGTTGTGGCTGAGGTTCAGCGTCGTCAGGTTCTTCAGGCGGAACAGTTCCTGAGGCAGTTCGCCGGTGAGGCCCATGTCGCTCAGGTCCAGCCCGGTGATGGCATACTGTGTCGTCGTGCCTATCTGCATGGTGCTCACGCCCGCCCACTTGTTTGCCGCGTGGCGGTTGTTCTCCATGTTCCAGACCTTCGCCCACGAAGCGCCGTTGAGTTTGTCGTAGAGGGCCTGCATCACGGCAAAGTCCTGCTCGCGCAACTCATCACCCGAGTAGAATTCGCGGATTTCCTTGAAATCCTTCCACATGTCGGCAGCTTGATAGAGCGCGATGGTTCCCTCGGGCACCTCGAGTACGCAGTTGAAACGGAAGTTCTTGTTCCAGGTATCGGTGCTCGGAGGCGTGCCGGCGTAGACGCGCAGCAACCGGAGCGAGTCGCAGCTGTTGAAGATGGTGAAACTGGAGTATTGCGTGTAGTCTTCGTTGCGGCCCATGTAGGCTGTCCGCAGGCTGTCGCAGTTCTGCAAAGCGTATGAGCCAAGAGCATCTGTAAATCCGTCAGGTACGCGGAACGTACGCAGTTTGGAGTTGCTGAAGGCATAGTCCTCAATCTTCTGGACATTC
Organism: Bacteroidaceae bacterium; assembly: GCA_017444005.1. Taxonomy (GTDB): domain Bacteria; phylum Bacteroidota; class Bacteroidia; order Bacteroidales; family Bacteroidaceae; genus Physcousia. The sequence continues at coordinate 14,124 of JAFSXQ010000117.1, forward strand.
TCCGGCAGTTCGATGCTCGTCAGGCCGCTGTTGTCGAAGGCCCCATAGCCGATCTCCGTCACGCTCTCGGGCAGGTCTATCTGCTCCAGGGCATAGCAGTACTGGAACATATAGTTGGCAATGCGGGTCAGGTTGGCGGGCAACTTGGCAGACTTCAGCGAGTAGCAGCGGCAGAAGACATCGTTGCCGAACGTGGTGATGCCATCGTGCAGCACGACTGCCTCTATGCCGCTTCCGTAGAACACACGATACGGGAGTTCGGTCACACCGGCGGGGATGACGAGTGTGCCCTTCATCGATGCGGTGCCACTGAAGGCACTGTTTCCAAGGCTGGTCAGATCGTCGGGCAACTTCGTCAGCGCCAACTTCTGGCAACCACAGAAGGCATTGTATTCGATGCTGGTAATCTGGTCGTTCAGCACGATGTTCTGCAGCGAGTCGCAGCCGTAGAAGGCATCGTGGCGTATGGTGCGGATGCCGTCGTGCATCTCCACGGTGTGCAGCCGCTCACTGCCCTCGCAGTAGTCGTAGGGCACGTAGTCGATGCCCGTGGGCACGTTGATGCGCTCCAGGTCGTTGCAGTCCTGGAACACGGCCCAGCCGATGCTCGATACCAGGTTGGGCAGGGTCACTTCCTTCAGGCCGGTAGCCACAAAGGCATAGTTGTCGAGTGTGGTCAGTTCGGTCTGTTCCGTCAGGTTGATACGGGTCAGACGACGGCAACCGTTGAAGGCACTCTCGCCGATGCTTGTCGTGCCCGGGGCCAGCGTGACGCTCTCCAAGGCGTCGCAACTCTCAAACGTCCAGCCTTCCACCTGCTTGACCTGCTGCGGGAAGGTGAACGTGCGCAGCGAGTCGCAGTTGTAGAAGGCACGGTCGCCAATGCGGGTGACCGTTTCGGGCAAGGCACACTCCTTGATGAGGTAGCACTCGGCAAAGGCATACGAGCCCACGGTCTCAACGCCGTCGCTCACGGTGATGCTGGGCACCACACGGTTGCCCGCGAAGGCCCTGTAGCCGATGCTTTTACAGCTCGCGGGGATGACGATGGGCGTCGAACGCTTATAGTTATGGTAGAAGGCGTGTTGGTCTATGGTCTCCACATGGGCGGGGATGTTCACGTCCTGCAGTTCGTAGTCCTCGCTGAAGCAACTGTTGCCGATGAAGGTGATGCCGTCGGGCAGCGTGGCCTTCTGCAACTTCTGGCAGTTCCAGAAGGTGTATTCCTCCAGGCGGGTGACACCCGAGGGTACCGTTATCTGGGTGATGCCCGTATAGTGGAAGGCATGATGGCCGATTTCGGTAACCTCCGAGGGAATGTCGCAGGACGTCAGCTTCAGGTTGGTGCGACGGTCCTGAGCGATGGCGTAGTCGCCAATCTTCTTCGTACCCTTCGGCAGCGACAGGCTCTTGAGCGACGGCATGTTGTAGAACATGGCGTAGCCCACGACATCGTCCTCGGTGTCCCACGGTCCGTACCAAGTGTTCACGGTGGCTGTGCCGTTCTGGGCCACATCCCACTGGTTGTACTTGTCGCCGCCGGCCACGATGCGGGCATCGGCCAGGTTCAGCACCTGCAGGCAGGGGAAAGCCGAGTGCAGGTAGTTAATGTCGGAACCGTTGATGGGGCCCCGGACGGTGAGGCTCAGTGCGTACTGCGCCCATTCCTCGGGCACTTGCTCCTGCAACTGTCCGCCGGCCGTGGTGGTAGCGGCATAGTCGGTCGTACTGCCGATGGCCATGATGCGGTAGTTCTTCGTATAGTCGGTGGTGCGGTAGCTTTCCACCAGTCCGGGATGCACGTAGAGTACGGCATCTGCGGGGACGTAGAACGATGTGGTGAACGGATAGGTGGTTCCGGGGAACACGATTTTCTCAATCCGGTCACAACTGCCGAAGGGATACGGGTCGCTGCCCATATCGATGAGCCCCGTACCGAAGGTCACCTCCTTCAGGGCATAGCAATACCAGAAGGCCCGGTAGCCTATCTTCTGAACGGCGTCGGGCAGTTTGATGCTCTCCAGGTTCCAGCAGTAGTGGAAGCATTGGCGCGGAATCTCGGTAATGCGCGACCCCTCGGCAAAGGTGAACGACGTGAGGAAGTCGATGCTGTAGAAGGCATAATCCTCCAAACCGCTGACACCGGCAGGCAGGTGCACCGAGGGCAGGCTGTCGCAATCGCTGAAGGCCCATTCGCCGATGACCAGCCCGTCCACGTCGTCGGAGATGTTCAGGTGGTTCAGTCCCATACAACTGGAGAAGGCCGAATTGTCGATGCGCTTCACGCCCGGCCCGATGTTGAGCGTCTTCAGTTGCTTCCTGCCGGAGTAGAAACTCCGGGGCACCGACGGGGCCAGGAACGTGAGGGCCTCGATGTTGTTGGTGTAGTCGAACATCCAATTGCCGAAGGTCTCAACCGAGGCGGGAACGGTCATCGACTTCAGGCTCGGACAGTTGTAGAATATGCTGTTGGGGAAGTTGGTGAGTTGGGTACACGCCTCGATGTTGATGCTCTCCAGCATCGTGTTGTTGCGGAAGGCACCGTCGCCCAGGGTCGCGAGCCGACTGCCCTCGGCAAAGGTTATGGTCCGCAGCGAGTCGATGCTGTAGAAGGCATTCTGCTCGATGGTGGTGACCGAGGCGGGTATCGTCAGCGAGCGCACGTGGTCGCAGTCCTCGACGGCACTGGCCCCGATGGTGGTCAGGTTGGTACAGTCGCCCAGGTTGATACTCTCCATCGCGTAACAGTTCAGGAACGTGTAGGTACCCAGTATCTCAAGGCCCTTGTTCAGGGTGACGCTTACCAGGTTGCCGCAGCCGGAGAAGGCATCCCGGCTGCTGCCGTCGGGGCCGCCCGTGGCCACAATGTTCTGCCCGAACACGATGCTCACGATTTTGCTTCGGTTGCCCACATTGCCGCCGACGTACTTCACCGCGTGGGTGTTGCCTTCGTCGTCGGTGATGTAGTCGGCAATGACGATGCGCCCCAGTTTTTCCTCATCCGAGGCGTAGGCTTTGACGGCCTTGAACGTAGCGGGTCCGTCAGCCGTCTCGTAACTGTAGGTAAGTTGGTTGCCATTCGCGTCCGCCACAACCACGTCGGTGGCCTGCGCACAGAGCGGCAACACAAGGGTCAGCAGGGCCGACACCAGTAGCCTTGTTGTAAATGTCATGTTTTTCATAGGCTATTCTTCTAAGTTAATAATTCCTAAGCAATACTATGCCAATATCGCCACAAATATAAGGAATGTTTAGATATTCCACAAAAATATGGACTAAAATATTATTCCTTACCCGCCTTACCCGCAAAAAAACTGTACGGCACCCCATTTCGCTACGTTTCCGCCGCTATCGCGCAGACTATATAATATATAGGTACGCGCGAGGCTATCGGACTAGCACGTCGAGCGTGATGTTGATGGTTTTCCCACCGGTCTTCACGCGGCGCGTAATGTGCTGGAGGCCTTTCGGCGTCTTGGCATCGGCGGTGAAGCGGACGGGGATAATTTCCCGACGGTCGCCCCGGTCGCGATGGAGGACGACGACACTGCGCTCTTTCGTCTCACCGACACGCATGATGCCGAGGTCGAAACGATTTGCCGAAAGGCGCAGATTGTCGCTTATGCGGATGGGGAACTGCTGCAGTAGGGATTCTTCGGAACTGATGCACGTGCCCGTCAGGGAGAGTTGGATGGTCTTGTGACCAAAGCCGTATACCAGGGTTCCAGTCTCTTCGAACTCGCCGCTCTTGCCGCGTGGGTTGAAGCGGAGTGTGACGCAGGTGGAGTCGCCGGGTTCGACAGCCTTCCCCCTGTCAAACCGAATGGTGGTGCAGCCGCAGGAGGTATAGCCCTGCATGAGGGCTACAGCCTGCTGTCCGGCGTTGCGCAAGCAGAACGTTTGTTCCCGCGGGCCATCGGCTTCCTTGATGGTGCCGAGCGACAGGGTGGCAAGGCCGATGACGATGAGCGAATCAGATACCATGTGCGCGGCCGAGTTATTTGATGTATTTACGTCCCCCCTGGATATAGGCCCCCCTTTGCGGAACAGCGTTCAGGCAACGCCCCTGGAGGTCGTACAACTGACCCTTCGACCAGTGATCCGTGACCATGGAACGGATGCCATCTCCCTTCCGCCCGGCATCGAGGACCCAGGCGCGGAGTTTGGCCGTGGCGGGAGCCTCGGAGAAAGCTTCAGCGCCGACGGCTTCAGCATCGGTGGGAAAGATGCGTGCACTGAAGGCCCAGATGTCGCCTACGAAGATGTCGACAATGGAACCGTCGAGGAATACGTGCAGTTTGAGTGTCTCGCCGACGCCAACCTTCCTGGGAAGCGGAGCCGACCACGTGCCGTCGTCGGTGGACAGGCGGGACAGCGTGGTGTAGTCGAGCGCGAGCAGGCCCGTTGCAGGGTCGTAACTAAGCGAAGCCTGCCGGTCGCCCGACTTCAGGAAGCGGAAACCGCAAGGCGCATTGGCCACCGTGAACTCACCCAGCAATTCCACCTGCCGGCCTGCGACGGGGGACAACGATTCCGTACCATCCAAGGCACCGTCCTTGGCAAAAGCCACCTCTGTGCGCATGCCTTCAAGCCCGCTGTAGGGCTTCTGGACGAGCGAACCGTCGGCAGCCAGAGTCACCTTGCGAGGCAGCGAGAAGTTGTGGGCCCAACCCATTCGGAAGTTCTCCTGAGTAGGGAGTTTATCGGGAACGATACCGAGCAGAAGCGTCTTGCCATCCTTCTGGCAGATGGTGGGCGACAGCAGGCCGTAGCCATCGCGGCTGATGCCTCCCATCTCCACGTACTGCATGTCGCCGGTGGGGCTGAACCGACCATCCGAACCGATAGTACCCACCCAGCAGAGGGTGCGCACGCCGACAGCCGTGTTCAACGGAGTGCATGTAAAGAGCCATTTGCCATTGCCCATCGGGGTGACGTTCGGCATTTCCCAGAATGTGCCGTGCTGGCCGACCGTGCTGCCTTGGAAGAACAGGGTGCCGTCGTTGGTCCACGCGCCGTTCTCGTAGCGGTGCAGCGTCGTGGCTCCGATGCCGTTTTTGCTCGTGCCCACGATGACGTACTGCCGACCATTGGCCTCAAAGTAATAGGGGTCGCGGAAGTCGTCGCTCAAGCCTGCGGGACGCCCGTCGATGATGACGCTCTTCTCGCCCCAGTTCGTGAGATTCTCGTCCAAAGCCCGTGCCTGGACGATGCGGGCCCTGGCGTTATCGACGCCCGTATACAGTATATAGGTATTGCCGTCGCGCTGATAGACGCAGCCGCTCCAGCAGCCCTTCGTGTCGAACGACTCCCCGGGATAGATGGCTATAGCCTCCTCCGTCCAATCGTAGAGGTCGGCACTGGAGATGTGGCCCCAGTGCAGGCGCGACATGTAGGGACCGTTGGCGTTTTTCTGGAAGAACACGTGGTAGCGTCCGCCACTGTACACCATACCGTGGCTCTCGTTCGTCCACGAACCGGAGGGCATGCCGTGGAACCGGGGGCGCCAGAGAGTCCACCCCTGCCCCTCCCCAAGGGAGGACTTTTGATAGCGTTCGGCGGGATAGTTGAAACAGGGAGTACTCCCTGCGCTGAATGCGTCGGGCACTGCAACCGTGTTGCGGATGTCAATGTCGTCGATGGCTCCGCAGAAGGTGTTGATGAGGAACGGGCCCGACTTCACATCTTGGGCAGCCTTACCAATCATGAAGTCGGCCGTGCTGTGCAGCAGGCTGCATCGGTTCGACTTCTTTGAGCCAATGTTCTTGCCGTCGAGGTACAGCGTGACGGCATTGCCCTGTTTGTCGAAGGTCATCGTCAGCATGCACCAGCGTCCGCGAGGCAGTTTCTCCGTGCCGTCGACCGTGACCAGATAGCCGCCGCCATAGTCGACATAGAGTTGCAGGCGAAGGTCGCCCTGCGACGACAACTGCAGAGCGAAGCCCCGCTTCGCATCCTCATCGAGGTTGCCGCAGACGGTGGCATAGGTGGGAGTGGTCTCGGCCACGTCGACCTGCATCATCGGATAGGTCTCGGCGGCCAGCACGACGTTCATCGTCAGCGTCTCCGTGCTGAAAGTGCTCGCTGGCACCGAGGTCCTTACGTAGTTGCTGTAGCCGTCGAAGCGCAAGGCATCGCCGTAGAGGCCAGCCACCGTGCAGGCAGGCAATTGCGAACTGACGGTGAACGACGTTCCCGTCACCGACTCCGTAATCTGCCCGTTGCGGAGCGACATGTCGAAGTTTGCCACTTGCTGTGCATCGGTGCCTGCCACGCGGGCAAGCACCAATGCTATTGTCAGAAAGCCTTTCAGTTTCATCAGGTTATATATTTATTTCAGATAGTTGATACAGTTGGCCGTGAAGCGTTCCAGTTGGTCCTGCTTCTCGTTGGCAACGTCGCCCAGGTTCCACTCGTAGGCAGCAAGGCCGACGGCAAGGATGCGGGCGGGGAACGTGGTGGTGGGAGCGAAGTCGACGATACCGGCACAGCAGTAGTCGACGACGTGGTTCCACGTGCCGAGGACGGTGGAGTTGGTCAGTTCTTCCCAGGCCGTAACGACGTTGGGATTAGGTGCCAGACCGTAGGCGTTGAGGTCCCACATACAGTTGTGGTCGCCCTTCACACCGGGGCCTTCGAAGCAGTAGATGCCGGCATAGAGGTCGGGAACGTAGGTCATGCCCTGATAGATGTCGTGACCCGAGTGGTCGTAAATCTGTCCCTCGACGTTACCGATGATGGGATGCACGCCCCAGATGTCGGGGTTGTCGCCGCCTGCGCCACTGCCGTAGATGCCAGGAGCGTAGGCCTCGGCTATGCGGCCCAGGGCCACGGTGAGTTGCGTGGCGTGGTTGGTGAGCAGCAGGTTGCCGCCGTCGTTGGCGAAGGCCTTCAGGGCCTCGATGGTGGCGGTGCTGACGAGGTCGGCAGGCAGGTTCTCCCAGCCGCGGTCGATGCCGACGCGGTCGCACATCACCCAGCAGGCCGACTGGCGCTCACTGTCGAGGTCGTCGATGGTGGCGGGAGTGAGCAGGATGCCCTTACCAGCGTCCACATAGTTCTTCTGGAACCAGTCAGCAGCAGCCTTCTCGTCGGCAGAGCCGGTGGCGTAGTCGTTGGGCACGAGCATGGCTATCATGGAGCCGCCCTTCTGTGCCTCATAGGGGATGAAGATGTGTATGGTCTGGCCCTTCGACACGGTGCCGTCGGCAAAACGGGCCTTGACGGTGTAGGTTACATCGACATTCGTCGGTGCACGCTTGATGACGTAACTGGTGGGAGCACCCTCCAGTTCGATGATGTCGGTGTCGTCCTTGATAATCTGTATGCCCACGATGTCGCCGGCGGGATTCTCCCAGTGCAGCGTCACCTGGCGACTGCCCTCGGGATTGTCGTATGTGAGTGAACCGACGGTTGCCTTAGAATCGGATGCCGACTTTGGCAGGTCGACATCGGCACAAGCGGCCAGCAGCAGCGTTGCAGCCATGCACAATATATACTTTTTCATCGTTATTCGTTTTAGAAATTGTTTATTCAATATTAGTACTGCTTATACAGCCCGTTGGAGTTATCCACCTCGGTCAGGGGTACAGGCAGGAAAATCTCGTTGGCCGTGACGCTGCGGCCCTGATAATAGGTGCGCAGTGCGCTCTCCTCCTGCATGTAGGTGTTCATGGTTTGCATCAGGTAGTCGCTGCCCCAGCGCACAAGGTCGAACCAGCGGTTACCCTCGAGGGCCAGTTCCAGACGACGTTCGAAACGCACGGCCATGCGGGCACGTTCGCGGGTCCAGTAGAGGTTGCCGTCCCAGTCGGTGGGATAAAGGCCGACATTGTATTCAGCCGTGAACGGGTCGAGGTCGACGGGCGAGTAACTGCCGTCGATGCTGTTCTGGGCACGCTGGCGAATCTGGTTCACCAGGTCGCGAGCCTCTACGAGGTTGGCATCCTCGGCAGCATTGTTGCCCGTAGCCGTCTCGATGAGGGCCTCAGCCTTCAAGAGCAGGATGTCGGCGTAGCGCAGGAACATGAAGTTGAGCGAGTTGGCACCCCAAGGCCATGCAGCCTGTGCCTCTTCGGGGGCAGGCCAAGCCTTCTTGTTAGAGAACTCGCCGTAGATGTCATAGGTACCCTCGCGCACCCATCCCATGGTGAACAGGTGGCCGCGCCAGGGCAGACCGATACGGCCGACGGTGAAGTCGAGACGGGGGTCCACACTGCCGGTGTAGTTCTCGTCGACGTTGACCCGATTGAAGGTTCCATCGAGCAGGGGCAGGCCTTTAGCATCGGTGCGGAAGGCATTGACCAGATTCTGCGAACCACGGAAGAAGCCGTCGCCCGTGCCGTAGAGATTGCCGTCGCTGTAGGTGCAGTTGAGCAGGTTCGACCAGTTGATGTGGGCATTGTCGTTGGCCGTGGAGCACTGCAGGGCAAAGATGCTCTCCGATCCGTTGTTGCGATCAATCTTCGAGAGGTCGCCGAAGTTGCCGTAGAGGCTGTACTGCCCGCTTTGGATGACGGCGTCGGCGTAGGTCTTCACCTCATCCCATGTGGCAGCGCCCTCCGATATGGCGAATGCGCAGACCTTGGCCAGGATGGCCTGTGCCGTGGTGCGGGTGATGCGACCGGCTGCGCTCTTCTGTGCAGGCAGTGTCTCGATGGCCTCGGCGAGGTCGGTCTTTATCTTGGTCAGGATTTCGGCACGTGTGAACTCACCGTTGCTCTTCGTGTTCACGTCCTCGCCTTCGGTGAAGTAGGGAATACGCTTGAAGATGCGAATGAGGTCGAAGTAGTACCAGGCGCGCAATGTTTTCAGTTCGCCCATCAACTGGTCGGCATTGGCGATGCCCGTGTTCTGTTGCAGGGCCAGCATGGCATTGTGTACGCGTGATATGGCATAGAAGTTATTCCGCCACTTCTCGTAACACGACACATTGTCACTGGTGATTTCGCTCACCTCCAGCAGGTGTATGTTCTCTTCCATACCCGTACCGCCACCGCCTTTGTAGGCATCGTCGGAGCGGACGTCGAAAATCCAGTTGGTGGACGGGCCGGCGAAGGCCTCGTTGTTGCCAAAGAAGTGAGCCTCCAGTCCGGCGTAGGCCGAAGCCAGCAGACCTTCTATCGAGTTCTCGTCGAGTTGCTCTGCCGTGAACTGTCCCTGAGGAACGGTGTCGAGCATGTCGTTGCACGATGCCAGACCGCCTGCAACGCTCAGGATGCAAATGATTCTATATATTGCTTTCATAATATATTCAGTTTTCAATGTTCAATTATCAATTATCAGAATGTCAGGTTAAGGCCAACGGAGAAGGTGCGTGCACGGGGGTACGGACCATTGTCGACGCGCGACCAGTTGGCACCGAAGGGTACCTCGGGGTCGAGGCCCTTGTAACCGGTGATGGTGAACAGGTTGTCGACCTGGGCGTAAGCGTTCATGCCCGACAGACCGGCCTTCTTCAGCCAGGGCTGGTCGAAGCGGTAGGAGAGTTTCAGATACTTACACTTCATGTACGAACCATCCTCGACAAAGTAGGTAGACATACGCATCTCGTTGTTGTCGTCCACGGTGGTCAGTGCGGGTATGCTGGCACCGGTGTTCTCGGCTGTCCAGGCGTTGAGCACGTCCTTGCTGCGGTTGGTGTAGAGATTACCGTAGGTCATGAACTCCAGTTGCTTGCGCGTGCCATTGTAGATGTCAAAGCCGAATTCGCCGGAGAAGAACGTCGACAGCGACCAGTTCTTGTAATTGAACGTGAGGCTCAGGCCCATGCCGAAGTCGGGGTTAGGATTGCCGATGATGCAGCGGTCGTTCTCGTCGACGCGGCCATTGCCGTCGATGTCGCGATAGATGAGACGGCCCACGCCCTTGCCTTCCTGGATGGCATGATTGCTCACCTGGTCGGCGTTCTGGAAGATGCCGTCGCACACGTAGCCGTAGTAGACGCCCAAGGGCTGACCCTCGATGAAGCGGAAGTCGCCGCCGATGACGCTAACCTCGTCGTTCAGTTTCACCAGTTTGTTGCGGTACATCGAGAAGTTGAGGTTGCCCTCCCACGAGAACTTGCCATACTGGGGCGAGTGGTAGTTGAGGTTCGCCTCGAAACCGTGGTTCTTCATCTCACCGGTGTTCATGTACCTTTCAGCATTCTCACCGGCTACTTTCAGCACGGGCGGAACCGTAATCATGTCTTTGGTGCGCTTCCAGTAGTAGTCGACGGTCAGGCTCAGCGTGTTGTCGATGAGGAAGGCGTCAAGTCCGATGTTGGTCTGCGTGGTGGTCTCCCACTTCAGTTTGGGGTTACCCGTACTGATGACCTTGATGCCGCTCACGGTGTTGGTGTTGGTTCCGTTCAGGTCGTAGGCACCGTTGCCGATGTCGTAGGAGTAGGTGGAATAGGCCACGTAGTTGTTGTCGATGGCCGAGTTGCCGTTCTGTCCCCAGGCGGCACGCAGTTTGATGTCGCCAACAACCTTGTTGGGCTTCCAGAACTTCTCCTCGCTGATACGCCATGCACCGGAGAAGGCGGGGAAGACGCCCGAGTTGTTGCTCTTGGCCAGGCGCGAGGTCTGGTCGCGGCGCAGGGTGGCCGAGAACAGGTAGCGGTCAGCGAAGTTGTAGTCAACCTTTCCGAAGAGCGAGAACAGGGCCCACTCCTTCTTGCCGCCGCCATTGCCGGCGATGATGGAACCGGAACCTATCTGCATGTAGTCGGCATCCTCGAAGGCATAGCCCTTGCGCAGCGCCGAAACATCCTCAAACACGTACTTGATGGCCTCGGAACCGACGAGAACGTTGAAGTGGTGGCGCGTCTTGACGTCGAACAGGTAGTTGGCCGTGTTGGTCCACGTCCAGGTGTCGCCCTGGCCGTAGCCGCTGCTCACGCTGCTGTTGGCCGGATCGTCGGTGGGACGTGTGCTGCGGCCCAGCGATTTGTTGAAGTATTGCAGGTGCTCGATGCCGATGTTGCTCTTCAGACTGAGTCCTTTGACGGGCAGCACCTCCAGATAGCCGTTGCCGAAGATGCGCCACGACGAGTTCTTGTTGTCGCGCATGTTGTAGAGCGTCTGCACGGGGTTGTCGATGTCGCTGCCCAGCATGGCCACGGGGTCGGTGAAGACGCCAGGGGCAGAGTATACGGGCATGGCGGGGTGCTGACGCATGGCGCTGTAGGGCACGCCGCGGTCGTCCTGTGTGCCTGCGCCGCGGTCGTCCCACTTGGCAATCATCAAGTTCTCGCCCACGCGTATATACTTATTAAAATTATAGGTAGAGTTCAGGCGGGCCGAGAGGCGCTTGTAGAACGTCTGGTCCATCATACCCTTCTGGTTGATGTAGTTGGCCGAGAACAGGTAACTGCCCTTGTCGCTGGAGTTGGAGATGCTGGCCAAGAGGTTGTGTGTCCAGGCCGTGCTGTACACTTCGTCCTGCCAGTTGGTGTTGGCGGTGTTGATGCCGTTGACGCTTCCCGCCAACTGCGGTGTGGCACCGTTGCCATAGAGGGCCTGTACGGCCGTGGGAGCAATGCCGTCGTTCTGGCAGGCACGCCAGTAGGCCTGTCCCCACTGCTGGGCACTGAGCACGTCGAACTTCTTGGCCACGGTCTGCATGGCAGCATTGTAGTTGACGTTGATGGCCATCTTGCCGTCCTTGCCCTTCTTGGTGGTGATGATGATGACGCCGTTGGCGGCACGGCTGCCGTAGATGCTGGCCGAGGAGGCATCCTTCAGCACCTGGATGCTCTCGATGTCGGCAGCGTTCAGCGAGTTGAGGTTCTCATTGGTGGCCACACCGTCGATGACGTAGAGGGGCGACGTGGAGTTAACGGTACCCATACCACGTATGCGTATGGCTGCTCCACCGCCGCCGGGTGCGGGGTCGGTAACGATGTCCACACCGGCCAGTTTGCCCTGCATGGAGTTCAGCATGTTAGGGTCGCTCTCGCTGATGGGGCCGTTCATGTCCATCACAGCCACGGCACCGGTCAGGGCGGCCTTGCGCTGTATCTGGTAACCCGTCACGACCACCTCGTTCAGTTCGGCGGTGCTTTCTTTCATTACCACCCTCATGCCCTGCTTGGCAGGCATTTCCAGTTTCTCGAATCCGATGTACGAGAAGGTGAGCACCTTGCCCGAGGTGACCTTCAGTTTGAAGTTTCCGTCGATGTCGGTCAGTGCACCGTTCTGTACACCTTTCTCCATTACGGTTACACCAGGCAGGGGTTCGCCCAGGTCGTCGACCACGGTTCCCCTGACTTCCGTCTGCGCATGCAGTGTCGTTGCCACGAAGGCCAACAGTGCGCCGAGAAGCAATCTCTGTAGATGTTTCATTTGTTTTACGTTTTTGGGTTAGTTAGTACTTTTGTTAAAACTCTGTCACAAAATTACCAACCTTCCCTAAATAGGGATATAAAATATCGTTCATCCCGTTGAAATAATGTTGCAATGTAACATTTTTGCAAAGGAATGAACGATAATTATTAGGGTCGCTCCCGCGTTGTATCAGCCTTTCCTCACGTCGCCCGGCACCTTGCCGAACTCCTCCTTGAAGCATTTTGTGAAGTACGAGGGTGCGGTGAAGCCGACAGCGTAGGCCACCTCGGAGACGCTCATGTCGGTGGTAAGCAGCATCTGGTAGGCACGACCGAGACGGGCGGTGCGCAGCAGTTCGACGGGCGACGAGCCCGTGACGGCCTTCACCTTCCGGTACAGGTGCACGCGGCTGAGGTTCATGTCGGCGGCCAGGTCGTCCACGGTGAGTCCACTGTCGGACAGGCGCGCCTCCACAACTTCCTTGAAGCGGGCGACGAAGAGCGACTGGCTGCTGCTCTCGGCCAACGGTTCCCGGACAGTTTCTTCCACCTCTGTGTCCTCCGTCTTCTCGGTGGGCTCTGTGTTTCCCGGGCCCATGTTCCACAGGGTGCTGACGACGCGCTCGCGCTGCAGGGCCGTTTTCCGCAGGTGGTAGAGGTAGAAGAGGACCATCACCACCACCAGCAGCACGATGAGCCCCAGGGCCATCCAGATGACCAGCCGCTGTGTGTCGAGTTCGTGGAGGTAGCCGTCGGCCTGGTGGTGCAGTTGGTCCAGTTGGTCGGCCTGCCGCATCAGTTCCTGGCTCTGCATCAGCAGCACCTTGGCATTGTCGCGAGTGACCAGGGCCGACATCAGCAGGGTCTCCTTCTGGTAGGGTTCGCCCTCCAGTATGCGGACGGCCAGGTCGATAATCCGGTCGCCGTGGGTGGGATAGATGTACGAGGCGTCGAGCAACGAGTCGCGCACCAGTTGTATGCCTCCGTCCGGGCCGGGCAGGCCGTCGATGCCGCAGAACCGGGCCTCCGGGAAGTGCGGGGCCAGCACCCGGCGGGCACCCATAGCCATGCGGTCGTTGTGGCCGAAGACGTAGTCGACGGAGACGCCGGGATGCGCCCGGAGCCATTCCTTCGTAGCCTCGACGCTGCTCGCCTCCGTCCAGTCGCCCTGCAGCGAGGCCACCACCTGCACATCGGGCGCATTGTTCATCGCGTCCATGAAGCCCTTGTGGCGCTCTATGGCGGGCGATGAACCTTCCAGTCCCTTGACCTCCAGCACCCGGCCGCGACCGCCCAGCCGTGCCACGATGTATTCGCCCATCGTGCGACCCATCTCGTAGTTGTCGGCACTGATGAAGGCGGTGTACTTCCGCGAACTGGTCTTGCGCTCGAACACGATGACGGGTATGCCCCTGTCGTAGGCGCGGTCGATGGCGGGCGAGATGGTCTGCACCTGGTTAGGCGCCACAATCAGCAGGTCGATGCCGCTCGCCACCAGGCTGTCTATCTGCTGCACCTGCCGCTCGTCGCTGTCGTAGGCCGCTGCAAACTTCATCGCCACCCGGCCGTGGAAGTAGGTGCCCATCCTCAGTTCGGCGTTCTGCTTGTCGCGCCAGATGTCCTCGGAACATTGCGAAACACCTATCTTGTACTGCTCCTCATGATGCCGCGCACACGAGGATAGAGCCAAAACGATGACGATTAAGCATGAAATAGGTCTCAATTTTTTCATTACAGTTCAGTAATTTGCAGCAAAGATAATGTTTTTTTCATCACAAAGTTCTCCATAATCAATTTTTTTTCAAAAAAATCGATATAAAAACGAATTGGTGAGTAATGCGAAAAGCAAAGCGTATTTCTTCTGCCACCAATCCTTCAACGTGCGGCACGGGTCTTACAAATGAGTTCCACACGTGGAACTGATGAGTTCCACACGTGGAACTGGCGAGTTCCACACGTGGAACTCAAAAATGAATGGAGAGGTCGGCCCCGATGTGCAGGGGGGCGCCGCGCTGGGCGAAGTAGAGCGCCTGGCCCGTGGCCTCGCTGTCGAAGGCAAAGGTGTTGTAGCGCGTCGCGGTGAGGTTGCGGCCCCAGAGGTTGAGGCTGACGTCGTGGCGGAAGTCGAGACGCAGGTGGGCGCCGAGGGTGGCGTAGAAGGGCTGGGAGTAGGTGTTGGCCTCATCCCAGTAGGTGCGGCCCTGGGCATTGAGGTTGGCGCCGAGGGTGAGGGTCTGCAAAGCCTTTGTTTCGAAGGAGAAACGGTAGTCGAGACGGCCGGAGAGCGTGTGGGCGGGAATGAAGGGGACGAGGTTGTCGCGGTAGGAAACGTCCTGTCCGTCGATGGTGTCGTCGAATTTCTTGAAGGCTGCGTGGGTGTAACCGTAGGAGAGGGCGTAGACGAGGCGGTTGTCGACGCCGTGGCCGTGGAGGGAGAGTTCCAGACCGCAACTGCGGCTCTTAGCGGCGTTCACGGTCAGGCGACCGTAGCCGTAGTTGTTGGCAAAGCGGACCACCTGCTGGTTGTGCAGTTCCATGTAGAAGAGGGCGGCGTCCAGTTGCAGACGGTGCTGGAAGAGGTTGAGGTGGGTGCCCAGTTCGTAGTTCCAGGAGGTCTCGGGCTTGTAACTGATGGCGTCGCGTATCTGGGCATACGTGGCCTCGTCGTGCTGCACCGTGAGGTCGGCGCGGGCCTGCTGGGCATACTTGCGCAGTTCGGGCTGCAGGATGTCGCCGAAGGACTGGATGTTGTAGCCACCGGAGCGGTAGCCCTTGTTGAAGGAGAGGTACAAAGAGCCGCCCCAACTCTCCCGCGAAGGGAGGGAATAGGTGAGTGCGGCCTTGGGCAGGAGTTGGTGGAAGTGGTCGGACTCGCGGTGCCGGATGACGTCCGTGATGAGGGCATCGACATCGACGCCGAGGACGCTCTCCACGATGCGGGCCTGGGCACCCGTGTTGTAATCGATGCCGACGTGGCTGAAGTCGTAGCGCAGGCCGAGGGTAGCCGTCAGGTGGTCGGTTATCTTGTAGTTGCTTTCGTGGAAGAGGCCGAGGTTCTGCTGGGGCGTGGAGAAGAGGCCGAAGATGGGCTGGTCGATGTCCATGCGGATGTGGCAGCCGCCACGGGCCTCGATGTCGGCAATGGTCTCGGCATCGGCCTGGGCCAGGGCGTCCTCGCGCGACATGCCTTGGGCCATGAGTTCCGTCATGCGGCGGCCCGACATAGCGTTGAGCATGCCGTTGTAGGCGTAGTCCTGGATGGTCTGGGAGAGGTAGTCGTTCATGCCTCGGCGGAAGTCGACGGGGGCGTCGGTCTTCTGCCACAGGGCGGACACGAAGGCGCCGGAGACCCACTGCCAGCGCTTGTCGTCGCGGCTCTTCAGGGTCAGTTCCTCGGTCAGGGCACGCTGGCGCTGGTGCTGGTGCATGCGCATGAGGTCGGCCGCGGTGTAGTCGATGTCCATGTGCATGTGGTCGCGCAGGTACTGGAAACTGGTGGTGCTCGTGAGCGTGAACTTCGGGGCTTGCCACTGCGTGGTGAGGCCCGTGGTCAGGAGGTGGCGGCGATAGGTGCCCTGGTAGTCGGAGGCGGGCAGGGCGGTGCGCCGGGTCTGGAGGTCGAGTTGGCCGTAGGGGAAGCCGTTCTGGCCGACCCACTGGTAGTCGGCGGTGTAGTCGAATGAGAGCGCATCCCGGGGGCGAAGGACGAGGCGCAACTTGCCTCCGGCCTCGTCCATGAGGTCGGCGCGGCGGTCCGTGGTCTGATTCTTCCAGAAGCCGTTCGTGCCGTCGTAGAACGAGGCCACGGACAGGGCCACGCGGTCGCTGAAGCGGTGATGGTGGGCGGCCTCGGCCTGGCGCTGGCCGTACATGCCTCCGCCCAGGCGCAGGTCGGTGCCCTCGGAGTTCATGGGGTTGCGCGAATAGAGGCGCACCAGTCCACCCTCGGAGTTCATGCCGTAGAGGGTGCCCTGCGCTCCGCGCAGGACGTCGATGCGCTCCAGGGCGTAGAGGTGCTGGTTGTACATGCTCTTCGTGACCAGGGGGATGCCGTCGACGTACATGCCGATGGCCGAACAGCCCTCCTTGGCGCCGATGCCGCGGATGTAGGCCGACGAGGTGTAGCGCGAGCCGTACTCGGGCATGACGAAAGTGGGGACGTAGAGGCTGACGTCGCGAATGTCGCGCAGCCCCAGGTCCTGCATGTCGGCGGCGGAGAAGAGGGTGCTGCTCAGGGGCTGTGTGCGCAGCCGGCCCGACTCCTTGGGCTGGGCCACGATGATGACCTCGTCGAGGTCGACGACGCGGGAACTATCGTTAGGATTAGGGATTAGGGAATAGGGATTAGGTGAAATGCGTTCAGCACGCAGGCCGATGAGGGCCAACGTGCTGAAGAGTGCAAAAATCAATCCTTCTTTTATGTGCATTATTTGTCTTCGGTAGGCATTTCACCCGTCTGGAAGGTGAAGGTCATGTCGCCGTGGCCCACTTCCATGTAGGCTGAGATGACAACGGCGGCTTTCTTATCTTTGGGACTAACGAGGCCGCTCTCCAACTTGCAGGCAAACTCCTGCGTGCCGCCCTGCCGCGGATTGTTCATCACGAAGGAGCCTTCGCCACCATTCAGTTCGAACTGATAATCGCCGTTCTCGTCCGTGGCCTGGATGCCTGTGATGGTGGCCACGCCCCATGTGGCGTCGGTGAAGGTGCCCACCAGCGTGCCATCGTCGGCCAGGGCCAGCGCAAAGGTGTCGTCGGTGTAGTTTCTGTCGATGAAGGCCGTCGTCAGGTGCGTCCAGCCGGCATAGGTGCCTACGACTTCTTTATTGGCTTCGGAGGTCTGGCCCGGATTCTGGGGCTCCTGTTCCTCGTCGTCGCCGCAGGCCACGAAGGCGATTGCGCCCAGCAGGAGGGCTAGCAGGGGGAAGAGTTTTGTGAGTTTCATCGCGTTATCGTTTTCGTTATCGTTTGGTTTGGTTTGGTTTACGACTGCAAAGTTAATGAGGATTACGCACGTGCGCAATCCTCATTTGTTATGATTTTCGGAACCCCGAAGGGGTGGAAAGAGCACAGACAGGGGTGCAACCCCTTGTAACAAAGGGAAAGTAAAACGAAAAGCCCCGAAGGGGCGACAGCCCTACTCTCCTTCGGAAGAGGCTGGCTGGTCTTCCTCCTTCTTCTTGGCGAGGTACTCGGGCAGAGCCATACCAGCCTGGTCGAAGAGTTCGCCCAATGGGGGCACGCTCTTCATCAGTCCCGAGAGGAAGTTGGCCGTGCTGGTCTGGCCGTTGCCGCCAGCGCCGTTGTCCCAAACGGTGACCTTGTCGATGTTGATGCCCTTGATGGCCTCCACCTGTGTCTTGACCAGTTCGGGCAGTTTTTCGAGGAGCAACAGGGTGTAAGCCTTCGTGGCATCGCCCCCGGCGGCCTGAATCATCTTGTCGTAACCCTGCGCCTGCTTGGTCAGAATCTCGAACAGACCCTTGGCCTCGGCCTCCATCTTGGCGAAGATGGCGTCGGCCTCACCCTTGGCGTTCACACGCTTCTGCTCGGCAGCGGCCTCGGCCTCGATGACCAGTCGCTTCTTCTCGATTTCCTGGGCCACGATGACGTTGGCGTTCTGCGTGGAGCGTTCGCGCTCGGCACGGGCGTTCTCGGCCTTCTGCTCGGCGGCGTACGACTCCTCCAGGGCCTGGGCCTGAGCCACCTTCTCGGCAGCCGTGGCGCGGCGCTGTGCCTCGGCCTCGCGCTCGCGGCGGTCGGCGTCGGAGTTGGCGATGTTTATCTTGGCCTCGTTCTCACCCCGGACGGCCTCGGCGTTGGCGGCAGCCGTACGGATGCGGGTCTCGCGGACGGCGTCGGCCTTACCGATTTCGCCCATCTTCTCCTGCTCGGCCACGCGCACCTTGGCTTCGTTGATGGCCTTGGCGGCGGCTTCCTGACCGAGGGCCTCGATGTAGCCGCTCTCGTCGTTGATGTCGGTGACGTTGACGTTGATGAGGCGCAGGCCTATCTTCTTCAGTTCCACCTCTACGTTGCTGGAGATGGCCTCCAGGAACTTGTCGCGGTCGCTGTTCAGTTCCTCGATGCTCATGGTGGCGATGACCAGACGGAGTTGACCGAACAGGATGTCGCGGGCCAGTTCCTGAATCTGCTGTGCCGTCAGGCCCAACAGGCGCTCGGCAGCGGCCAGCATCGATTCGGGTTCGGTGCTGATGCCCACGGTGAAGCGGCAGGGCACGTCGACGCGGATGTTCTGCCGGCTGAGCGCATTGGTGAGGTTAGCGTCGATGCTGATAGGGGTCAGCGACAGGTAGGCGTAGTCCTGGATGATGGGCCACACGAAGGTGCCGCCGCCGTGCACACACTTGGCGCTCTTGCTGGAGCGC
This sequence comes from Bacteroidaceae bacterium, assembly GCA_017444005.1. Taxonomy (GTDB): domain Bacteria; phylum Bacteroidota; class Bacteroidia; order Bacteroidales; family Bacteroidaceae; genus Physcousia. The sequence continues at coordinate 32,823 of JAFSXQ010000117.1, forward strand.
GAGGTGCCGTAGACCACCAGAATCTTGTCCGACGGACAACGGCGATAGCGGTTGATGACGGCCATGAACAGGAATACGGCCACAACGGCTAGGACGAGAATGAGATAGAATTCCATATTATTGAGGTTTTTTGGTTTTTTGCTAGAGGGACTAGATTATCTAGAAAGACTAGGCAGACTGGAATATTACAGCATCCGCTCTACGAGCAGGGTGTGCTGGCCGATGATTTCGCGGACGCGCACCTTCTGGCCGCTGGGGATGGGGTCGCCGTCGGTGATGGCGGGCAACTCCTGCACGGAACCGTGGAACGAGAACTGCACCTTGCCCTCGCCCTGACGCTGGCCAGGAATGCGCAGGTAGACGTCGGCCACCTGGTCCACGGCCTCGCGGATATCGAACGAACCGTTGTGCTCCAGGCGCATGAGTTGGCGGAACATCAGGATGAACACACCCACGAACAGGCAGCCCGTCAGCAGGGCCACGAGGGCCAGTAGCGTGGTGTTGTGTATGCTCTGCGAGAAGCACACGCCACCCCACCCGATGCCGAGGACGAAGTTGACAAAGTTGCGGACGGTGAAGAGTTGTATGGCACCGCCGGTGTCCATCGTGTCGCCGTTTCCGTCGCCCGTCGTGTCGAATCCGCCGTCGACGTCGAAGTCGCCGCCGTCGGTGTCGCCGATGCCGATGAACGTGAGCACCATCTGAATGAGGAACACCACCGAGGCAAAGATGGCAATGCCCCAGTACACACGCAATGCGGGGTCGAGTGCGCTATACCATGATGTAATCGCTTCCATATCGTATTCGTTTTAGCATTTCTATGCCAAAGTTACGCATTTCCTTACATCTATGCAAGTAATTAACACTTTTTCGTATATAAAAAAAGGAGCCCCAGCCATTTGTCGGCCGGGACTCCTTTTCGTTTCTTCAGTGCGAAATGTCTATTCCGTGTAGGCCTGTCGCTCGGCCTCAGCAATAATCTCCTCGCGTGTCTTGGCCCGCATGGAGATATCGGAGAAGTCGATGTCGACATTCTCCTCGGTGTTCTCCGTCGCAGCCTGTTTCTCGACGACGCTGACGGGGGCGATCTCGTCGTAGCGCTCCATCTGCAGTTCCTTGGGAGCCGTCAGGGCCAACTTGAACTCGCGGTCGGAATTCAGGCGCCCCAGTGCCTGCTTGGCTGCCGCCTGCTGGCTTTCCTTCTTCGAGTAGCCTCGGCCGGTGCCGCAGAGCGTGCCGCCAATCATGATGCGGGTGTTGAATACGGGGCTAGCGTTGTCCTCCTTGCCTTCTTCGGACTGGAAGTCGATTTCGATGCGGTTGCGCTGGCCCCATTCGATGAGTTTGCTCTTGTAATTCACCTCGCTGGCCGCCTTCTCGATGTTGACGAGTTGGTCCATGATTTTCTTCTTCACGAAGGTGACGCAGTGACCATAGCCGCGGTCGAGGTAGATGGCTCCCACCAGCGCCTCGAAGGCGTTGCCGTTGACGTAACTGTTATGGGCCTGCGACTTCAAGTCGGAGACGATGAGGCGGTCGAGTCCCATATCCTTGGCCAACTTATTGAGCGATTGGCGCTTGACAATGTTGCTGCGCGTGTTGGTGAGAAAGCCTTCGGGCTTCTTGGGGAAGTGGCGGTAGACGATGTGGCCGACGACGGCGCCCAGGATGGCGTCGCCCAGGAACTCCAGCCGCTCGTTGTTCAGCCGCTTGCCCTCGATCTGCACCTTTTTCGATGCCGACCGATGGAGCAGGGCCACCTTGTAGGGACGGATGTCGCGGGGGTAGAAGCCCAGTATGTGCTGTAGAGAACGATAAAGCCCCCTATCCCGAAGGAAGGGGAGCCTTATCTGTGTTATCAAGTCAGTCAGCATACTTCTTGAAGATGGCACAGGCGTTATGGCCACCGAAACCGAAGGTATTGCTCAGGGCGGCACGCACGGTGCGCTGCTGGGCCTTGTTGAACGTGAAGTTCAGACGGTAGTCGATTTCGGGATCTTCGTCGCCCTCCTCGTGGTTGATGGTGGGGGGCACGATGTCGTTCTCGACGCTCAGTACGCTGAACATAGCCTCGATGGCACCGGCGGCACCCAGCAGATGACCGGTCATCGACTTCGTGCTGCTGATGTTCAGTTCGTAGGCATGTTCGCCAAATACGTCCTTGATGGCCTTCACCTCAGAGATGTCGCCCACGGGAGTCGATGTGCCGTGAACATTGATGTAGTCAATCTCCTCGGGCTTCATCTCGGCATCCTCCAGAGCGTTCTTCATCACCAGTTTGGCGCCCAGGCCTTCGGGATGGCTGGCAGTGATGTGGTGCGCGTCGGCACTCATGCCGCATCCGGCCACTTCGGCGTAGATGTGTGCCCCACGGGCCTTGGCGTGCTCCAGTTCCTCCAGGATGAGGATGGCACTACCCTCGCCCATGATGAAGCCGTCGCGGCTGGCGCTGAAGGGACGGCTGGCCTTCTCGGGCTCGTCGTTACGGGTGGAGAGGGCGTGCATGGCGTTGAAGCCGCCCACGCCGCCGGGATAGATGGCAGCCTCGGAGCCGCCGGTCACCATGACCTCGGCCTTGCCCAGGCGGATGAGGTTGAAGGCATCGGCCAGTGCGTTGGTCGAACTGGCACAGGCGCTGGATGTGATGTAGTTGGGGCCGTGCATGCCGTACTTCATGCTAATCTGTCCGGCTGCGATGTCGGCAATCATCTTGGGGATGAAGAAGGGGTTGAACTTCGGGCCCAGTGTCTCGTGGGTGCGCTCGTAGTTCCACTCTTCCTCCTCGAAGGTGTGCATGCCGCCGCTGCCCACGCCCAGCACTACGCCCACGCGGTTCAGGTCGGTCTGTTCCAGATTCAGACCGCTGTTCTCCAGGGCCATCGTGGCAGCAGCCATCGCGAACTGGCAGTAGGGGTCCATCTTGCGAGCCTCCTTGCGGTCGATGAACTGCGTGGGGTCGAAGTCCTTCACTTCGCAGGCGAAGGTGGTCTTGAAATTGGTTGTATCGAAATGGGTAATAGGTGCTGCGCCGCTCTTGCCGGCCAGGACGTTCTTCCAAGTCTCCTCGGCAGTGTTGCCCAGCGGTGTAACGGCTCCCAGACCTGTTACGACTACTCTTTTCAGTTCCATAATGTTGTAATTAAGGGGAGTTAAAAGGAAGTTAAAGGGGAGTTATCGGCCTTTCAGGCCTTGGGAGTTAAAGGGACGATAGTTTTGTTGCATGAGATGACTCTCAAGGGCATAAAGTATCGTCCCTTTAACTTCCCTTTAACTCCCCTTTAACTCCCTTTTAACTTCTAGATAGATTAAGCCTGAGCCTCTTCGATGAACTTGATAGCGTCGCCAACGGTGGCAATCTTCTCTGCTGCGTCGTCGGGAATAGTGATGTTGAATGCCTTCTCCAGTTCCATGATGAGTTCAACGGTATCCAGAGAGTCTGCGCCCAGGTCCTGGGTAAAGTTTGCAGTCTCAACAACTTCACTTTCGTCTACACCAAGTTTATCAACGATGATAGCCTTTACTTTTGCTTCAATTTCAGCCATAGTAGTAATTAGTTAAATGTTATGTTAATACTAGTTTCTTTTTCAAATCGGCTGCAAAGTTACGACATCTTTGCCATACTACCAAATAAATGATTAAAAAACAGCCTTTTCTTGCACATTACATGGGGTTTTGTGCAATATTATTCGCGCCGAAGGGGATAGTTTCCGCGTAAAGTCTCGAACTGTTGGGGCGCACGTTTCAGCATCTGGCTGTCATCCATTGGGTTATAGTGCAGCCCGGTTCTTCCCGTTTCGGCTTCAGGGAGCGATATGTGGAATCCGCGTGCCTCATCCTTCACCTTTAGCCCTTCATTTTTAACCCATCTCGCCAGCGCCTCCAGGCTCATGCGCGTAGCGTTGGCTTTGCCGTCGGCCGAGTAACCGGCTATGTGGGGCGTGCCGATGAATACACGGCTGAGCAGTTGGCGGTCGATGTCGGGCTCACCCTCCCAGGTGTCGATGATGGCCTGGCGCACCCGGCCGTCGTCCATCGCCCGCAGCAGAGCCTCTTCGTCCACTACGCCACCACGTGCGGCGTTGATGATGAGGGGACGTTTCGCAAGGCTGCGCAGGAACGCTTCGTCCACCAGATGCCGCGTGGGGAAAGGGCCTTCGGTGGTGAGTGGCGTGTGCAGGGTGATGATGTCGCAGTTGGTGGCCAGGCTTTCTAGACTATCTAGATTATCTAGCCGGTCTAGCCTTTCTGCCAGCGGCGGGTCGTTCACGAGTATCTCCTTCACGTAGGGGCGCACGGCTTCGTACACCGCCCGTCCCACATGACCGTAGCCCACGACGCCCAACGTGGCCTCGCTCAAGCGGATGAGTCCTGTCCGTTCGGCCTGCAGCAGACTGTTCCTGACGTACTGGGCCACGCTGGTGGCGTTGCATCCGGGGCAGTTGGTCCACGCGATGCCAGCCTCGTCGAGGTACTCGGTGTCCAGGTGGTCGTAGCCGATGGTAGCCGTAGCGATGAAGCGCACGCGACTGCCCTCCAGCAACTGGCGGTTGCACAGCGTGCGCGTGCGGACAACCAGGGCATCGGCATCGCGGACATCATCGGGCGCGATGGCTGCTCCGGGCAGGTACACCACCTCGTCGGCA
>JAFSXQ010000118.1 GCA_017444005.1 Bacteroidaceae bacterium
ACTCCACGAGATGCCCGTAATCTGCGGTATGTCGGTGTCGGTCTGCCAGGCCCAGTTGCACTCGTCGGTGGGCAGAACCTGCAGGTTGAATGTGGTGCGATAGAATCCGCTTTCACCCTCGTCGCTGCTGATGTCACCGCTGCCGGCGGGGCCTTTCTGGCCGGTCAGCCCCAGTGTGCTGTAGGCCTTGGCCAGGAGTTGCATGTCGTCGTAGGTGGGCGACGACTGCGGGTCGATTGAGTTGATGTCCAGGTCGTTCCAGCACGACGCGCAGAGCACGCAGAGCAAGCAGAGACCACAGAGTTTACTTATATACTTTTTCATAACAATTGCCAATTATCAATTATCAGTTATCCATTGTCCATTAAAAATTCAGGTTCACGCCCAGTTGGAAACTCATAGGACGCGGATACGGGTTCTTGTCCACACCGCTGGCCACCTCGGGGTCCAGACCCTTGTACTTGGTGACGAAGAAGGGGTTCTGTGCTGTCAGGAAGATGCGGCCGCCGTCCACCTTGGTCTTGCCGTTGCGGACCCATGCGGGGAAGGAGTAGCCCAGCGTGATGTTGGAGCACTTCAGGTACGATGCGTTACGTACGAAGTAGTCCGAGAGGAAGTATTCCGTACCTTCGCCGGTGAAGCCCAGTTCCACGGCTTCGGGCAGTGTGTTGGTGAAGGCACTGTTGGAGTACAGACCCGAGGCGCTGATGCTGCCCTTGTCCGACAGATAATTATAGTATACGTAGTTGCCCAGCGAGGCGTGGAAGGCCAGGCTCAGGTCCCAACGCTTGTAGATGAACTTCGTGGTGAGACCCATGATGACGTCGGCCGCCGGCTTCTTATAGTAGTAGCGGTCCTGATCGTTGATCTGACCGTCGGCGTTGCGGTCCACGTAGACACCTTCCAGCGGCTTGCCGTTGGCGTCGTACACCTGCTGGTAGACCCAGAAGGCACTGGCGGGCTGGCCCACGTGGTGAGCCATGATGGTGGTGCCGTTACCGCGGCTGATGGTCTCGCCCGTGGCTACGCGGTAGTCCTCGTTGCCTTCGCCGCCCACCAGTTTCGTAATCTCGTTGTGGTTCCACGAAACGTTGTACTGGAGGTCCCAGGTGAAGTTCTTCGTCACGACGGGCTTCACGTCGAAACTGAACTCAACGCCATAGTTCTTCAGCGAACCGATGTTCTTGGTCATGACGCTGGCCGGAGCCGTTCCCACGGGGATGACGACGGTGTTCAGCAGGTCGGTGGTCTCGCGGTAGTAACCGTCCAGATTCCACACGAAGCGTCCGTTCTTGGCCGAGAAGTCCAGACCGGCGTTGTAGGTCGTCGTGGTCTCCCACTTCAGACTGGGATTGTTGGCCGAAGGACGGGCCGTATAGTAGTACTGGCTGCCGAAGGGGTACATGGCATAGTCGTTACTGATGGTGTACACCGTCTGGTAGGCGAAGTCGGTGCCGATGCCCTGCTGACCGGTCTGTCCCCATCCGAGGCGCAGTTTCAGGTCGTCGAGCCACGTGGCCTTCTGCATGAACTTCTCACCGCTGATGCGCCAGGCAAAAGCCGTGGAGGGGAAGTAACCGAAGCGTGTGGAGGCACCCTTGGGGAAGCGCGACGAACCGTCGGCACGGAAGGTGACGGTGAAGAGGTAGCGCTCGAGCAGGGAGTAGTTGACGCGACCGAAGTAGGACACCAGACGGTTGTGTGTGGCCCATGCCTGCTGGGCGCGTACGCTCTCGTCGTGGGCCTCGGGCGTGGCCAGGAGGTTGCCGTTCGAGTCGTAGCGCTCCCAGCCCTGTCCGGCGTTCCAGCCTTCGCGGTGGTAGCGGCTTTCCTCGGCACCGGCCATGACGCTGAAGTCGTGTATCTTGTTCCACACGTGGCTGTACTGGGCGTAGGCGTTGGCCGTGGCCGACCACTTCATGTAGTGGGTCTCGCCGTTCCAGCCGTAGTAGTTGTTGTCGAAGGAGTAGGGCGTGCTGTAGTCGTCCTGCTTCGACTTGGTGTACTGGCCGCCGATGTTGGCGTGCAGCACTAGGTCCTCCAGTTTGTGAATCTTATACTCCACGTCCAGGTTGCCGATGAAGTCGTTGGCACCGGCTATGATGTACTGGTTCTGCAGCAGGGCCAGCGGGTTCTGCGGTGCGTTGGGGTTCTTGGTCAGTTTCCAGTTCGGGTCGTTGTAGGCGGCGCTTTGCGTGGGCTGCCAGAATCCGCCGAAGTACTGACCCACCTGGCCGTTGTCGTAGACGGGACGCGTGGGGTCGATGCTCAGGGCTGCGCCGATGGCACCGCCGGCGTTGGCATAGCGGTCGTACTCGTGCATGTACTTAGCCGTGACGTTGAAGGTCAGGTGTTTGTCCAGGAACGTGGGGGCCAGGTTCAGCGAGAGGTTGGTGCGGCGCATCTGCGAGGTCTTGACGATACCATCCGACATGTTGTAGCCGGCGGTCAGTCGGTAGGGCATGTTCTTGGCAGCACCGCTCAACGAAATGTTGTGATTGGTGGAGATGGACGTGCGGAAAATCTCGTCCTGCCAGTTGGTGTTGGCTGTGCCCAGGGCCGTGGGGTCCAGTCCGTCGATGCTCGACACCAGCGCGCGGTAGGCGGGGCCGTCCAGTGCATCGTACTTCTTCTGTATGGTCGACACCGTGACGTCGCCGTTGTACGACACCTTGGGTATGGCACTGCCCTTACCCTTCTTGGTGGTGATGATGATGACACCGTTCGAGGCGCGGCTACCGTAGATGGCCGTTGCCGAGGCATCCTTCAGCACGGTGAAGGTCTCGATGTCGTTGGGGTTGATGTTGGCCAGGATGTTGCTCATGCCCGTGGCCGTGTTGCCGTCGATGGTCAGTCCGTCGATGACGAACAGCGGGTCGTTCGTTGCATTCAGCGACGAACCGCCGCGGATGCGGATTTGTGCACCGGCGCCGGGCGTACCGCCGCTGGTGATGACGTCCACACCGGCAATCTTACCCACCAGCATGTCGGTGGCATTGTTCGTGATGCCCTTCGACATGTCGTCGGGGTTCATGGCCGACACGCTTCCGGTCAGGTCGCTCTTCTTGGCGTGGCCGTAACCGATGACTACGACGTCCTCCAGTGCCTTCGCATCTTCCACCATCGTGACAACCATGTTGGGGGATGCGGTCAGTTCCTGGGTGACGAAACCCATGTAGGAAAACACCAGCGTCGCGCCCTTGGCAACGCTCAACTGAAAGTTACCGTCGAAATTGGTAACCACGGCTGTGCCTCCGCCTTTTACGGCAACTTTCGCGCCAATCAGAGGCTCGCCCAAATCGTCCTTCACCAAACCTTTCACTTGCATCTGCGCCATTGAACCTACCGAGAAGAGCAGGCCTACGAACAGCGTCAGAATCTTTGGTGAAACATTCCAAAAGACTTGTTTCATGTTAATAAATTTAATGTTGTTAGTTAGTTTCAATCCATTTTATGCACAAATTTATGAATTTGTAGGCTAACGCAATAATTTTTTCGATGCTTTTTGATGAAAAATCAAGTGCAATCGTTTGCACATTCGCTGTGTATTTCTTAATTTTGTGCCGCGAATCACGAATATCATGGAAAAACACGCCATCACCATACGCGACATTGCCCGTGCGCTCAACATTTCGGTGAGCACCGTCAGCCGTGCCCTGCGCGACAGCGCTTCAATCAGCGCGGAACGCCGCCGCCTGATACAGCAGTATGCCCACGAGCACGGCTATCATCCAAACGCCCTGGCGGCTGCCCTGCGCACGTCGCACGCCCTGCCCAAGAGCAACCTGATAGGGGTCGTACTGCCCGAGTTCGAACATTACTATTTTGCTTCCATCCTGACGGCCATCGAGGAGACCTGCCGCGAGAACGGCTACTTCGTGGTGGCGGCCCAGACGGGCGACAGTTACGAACGCGAGCGGCGCGTGGTGGAGGCTTTCCACCGGCAGCACGTGGCCGGCATCATCATCAGCCAGGCCAAGGACACCACGGAATACGCCCACATCGAGGCGGCTATTGCCGACGGCATACCGATGGTGTTTGTGGATAGAATATGTACGGGCGTGCGTACGAGCCGGGTCGTAGTGGACGACTATGCGGCCAGTTACGCGGCTACCGAACATCTGATAGCCTGCGGCTGCCGGCGCATTGCCTTCCTGGGTTCGACCATGAATCTGGAAATCTCGAAGAACCGCTTCATCGGTTACCGCGACGCCATGCACCGCCACGGACTGCAGGTGGACGAACGGCTGGTGTGCCAGTGCGACAACCGCGGGGAGACCGAAAGCACGGTGCCCCAACTGATGAACCTCGACGAGCACCCCGATGCCTTCTTTGCCATCAACGACGACACGGCCCTGGGCGTCCTGTACACGTGTCGCGGGATGGGCTATCGCGTGCCGGAGGACGTCTGCATCTGCGGCTTCACCGATAGCATCCTGGCCCGTAGCAGCGATCCGCAACTGACCACCATCGCACAGCGCGGCCGCGATGTGGGGCGCATGGGAGCCCAGGTGATGATGGACACCATCAGTGGGGCGATACCCGAGGGGCACTACGTCAGCCGGGTCGTAAAAACACAACTTGTGGTTCGCGGAACAACACGAAACTAAGGCATGAAAATAAGATTAGTAATCTTATGGGCGTAAGATTACTAATCCTTCAGCCATAAGATTACTAATCTTATCGGCCAAATTTCAATAAGGTGTTTTCCGACCCCTTACTTTTCCTTAATAATCGTCACCGCCGCAGCACCGCACAGCAGCAGGCAACCGGCGAAGACGAGCATCAGCGGCTCGTTCGGGGCTCCGTTGTTCCCGATGGGCATCAGGCCCAGCACGATGCCACCCGTGGCGGCCATCACAATCTGGGGCAGGCATATCGTGCCGTTGAAGAGGCCCAGGTAGGTGCCCATGTGACCGCGGCCCTGCAGGGCGTTGGTGAGCAGCGTGAAGGGCAGTGCCAGCATGGCGGCCCAGGCACAGCCGATGAGCACGAAGGGCACGAACATCAGGTAGGGGTCGTGGACAAAGTTTGTCAGGATGAAGCCCGCTCCGCCCAGCACGAGGCTCAGTGCATAGGCCAGTTTGCGGCCAGGCAGGAAGGGGATGACGGCGGCCCAGGCCATGGAGCCAAAGGCCTGTACGGCATAGAGCACGCCCACCCAGTTGCCGGCCTCCTGGTAGGCCTCGCTGCTCGTGGACAGCAAACCGTCGACGACGGGCGTGTTGAAGACGAGCGTGGCGATGGAGCCGTTCGTGTAACTCCACATGCACAGGAAGGCGGCCCAGCAGAAGAACTGCACCAGACCGACGCTCCAGAAGGCCGACGGGGCCTTGGCCAGCAGCGTCAGCATGGAGGGCTCGTCGCCTTTCTTTTCGTTAGGGCTATCGTTTTCGTTGTACCGGGCATACTCCTCGGGATTCCACTCCTTCACCGACAGCGACGTGTACAGCACGCAGAGGATGAGGATGGCGGCGCCGGCATAGAAACTGTAGATGACCGTGTCGGGGACGATGCCCTCGGGGGCCGTGTTGCTGATGTAGAGCCGGGCCAGGATGTAGGGGAACAGGAAGCCCACGACGCTGCCCGCGTTGCACAGGAACGACTGTATGCTGTAGGCCTTCGTCTTCTGCTCCTCGTTCACCATGTCGCCGACGAGCATCTTGAAGGGCTGCATGGCCATGTTTATCGAGGTGTCGAGCAGCATCAGGGAGAACAGGCCGAAGAGCATGGCGCCCGTCATGCCCCAGATGACGACGTTCTTCGTCAGGCCCAGGCTGCCGGAGTTGGGCAACAGGCACATGATGAGCACGGCCACCAGGGCACCGGCAAACAGGTAGGGGATGCGGCGGCCGAAGCGGCACCACGTCCGGTCGCTGTACTTGCCGACGAGGGGCTGCACGATGATGCCCATCAATGGGGGCAGTATCCAGAAGAAACTCAACGAGTGGGGGTCGGCCCCCAGGGTGGCGAAGATGCGGCTGATGTTGGCGCTCTGCAAAGCGTAGGCAATCTGCACGCCGAAGAACCCGAAACTCAGGTTCCACAGTTGCCAGAAGGACAAATTAGGCTTTTTAGTCATGGTTTTAGGGTTTTGTCGGAATATCGAAATCTCGAAACATCGAAATCTCGAATGATTATTTAATGCTTATCGCGAACCCGCCACCGGAGGCGCTGTGGAGTTTCAGCCGCGTCTTGGCGGTCACCTTCTTCTTCCAGATGACGTACGACTGCGGGTTCTTCTCCCAGTCGGCGTCCTTGCCGTCCTGGTAGATGGTGGCCTCGTAGGTGCGGCCCGGCTCCAGGAAGGAGAGCGACAGCGCCGTGTCGTGGCCGCCCTGGCCCACGGTGCTGCCCACGTACCAGTCGCGCGAGTGCTTGTCCTGGCGGGCGATGGTCACCACCTCGCCGGGCTCGGCTTCCAGGTAGAGGCTGCGCTGCCAGTCGACGGGAACGTCCTTGATGAACTGGAAGGCGTCGGGGAAGCGTTCGTAGTTCTCGGGCAGGTCGGCGGCCATCTGCAGGGGGCTGTACATCGTTACGTACAGGGCCAACTGGCGGGCCAGCGTGCTGCGCACCTTGGAGTCGTTCGTGGGCGAGAGTTTCGAGCAGTCCATCTCGAAGATGCCGGGCGTGTAGTCCATCGGGCCGCCTATCAGACGGGTGAAGGGCAGTATGGTGGTGTGTTCCACGGTGTTGCCTCCGAAGGCTTCGTATTCCGTGCCGCGGGCGCTCTCGTTGCCAATCATGTTGGGGTAGGTGCGGCACAGACCGGTCGGGCGAACAGCCTCGTGGGCATTCACCATGATGCGATACTGGGCGGCCTTCTGGATGCAGTAGAGGTAGTGGTTGTTCATCCACTGGCCGTAGTGGTGCTCGCCGCGCGGCACGATGTCGCCCACGTAACCGCTCTTCACGGCGGGGTAGCCGTTGTCCACCATGAACTGGTAGGCCTGGTCCAGATGGCGCTCGTAGTTGCGGGCCGAGGAGGACGTCTCGTGGTGCATGATCATCTTCACACCCTTCTGGGCGGCATACTGGTGGATGGCCTTGACGTCGAAGTCGGGGTAGGGGGTCACGAAGTCGAAGACCAAGTCCTTCTGGTGGCCGAACCAGTCCTCCCAGCCCTCGTTCCAGCCCTCGACGAGCACGGCGTCGAATCCGTGCTGGGCGGCAAAGTCGATGTACTCCTTCACATGTGCCGTGTTGGCGGCATGTTTGCCGTTGGGCTTCACCTTGTTGTAGTCGGTCTGGCCCAGTTTCACGCTGGTGACGTCGTTGGTGTAGGCCCACTGGCTGCGTCCCGTAATCATTTCCCACCAGACGCCGATGTACTTCGTGGGCCGTATCCACGACGTGTCCTCTATCCGGCACGGCTCATTCAGGTTCAGTGTCATGCGCGAGGCCAGGATGTCGGCACCCGTGCGGCCCACGATGATGGTGCGCCAGGGCGACTGGCAGGGTGTCTGCAGGTAGCCCTTGTCGCCGCGGCAGTCAGGTGTGAGCCACGACTCGAAGGTGCGCGTCCGCTCGTTGTAGTCGAGGTGCATGGTGGCGTAGTCGATGCAGGCCGCCTCGTGCAGGTTGATGTAGAGCCCGTCGTCGGTCTTCAGTTGGAGGGCCGTCTGCACGCAGGTGGGGCCGGCGGGTGTCTGCGAGGCGTTGGGTGTGATGGCGGCTGGCAGTTTGCTGCGTATTTCCGACAGGCGCGACTTGGTGTAGGCATACTCCTGCGTGTCGTAGTCGCCCGGAATCCACCAGGCCCAGTGGTCGCCGGTCATGGCGAACTCGGTGTGCTCCTCGCGGATGACGAAGTAGGTCAGGTTGCGCTGGTCGGGGAACTCGTAGCGCAGGGCCAGACCGTCGTTGAAGAGGCGGAAGCGGATGAGAATGTCGCGGTCGTTCTTCGTCTGGTGCAGGCGTACGGCCATCTCGGTGTAGTGGTTGCGAATCTCGCTCTCCTCGCCCCATACGGGCTGCCACGTTTCGTCGAACGAAGTCTTGTCCACGGCCCCGACCGTGAAGCCCGTCATGAGGTCGGCCTTCTGGTCGATGGTCGAGGCTTCGGTGTGCTGGGTGTTGTCGAAGGTTTCCTGGCGTCCGGCCTGTTCCCGCTTCAGTTCCAGACCCAGACCGCTGGTGCCGATGACTGCCCGTCCGTCGAGTTCCAGCCGGTACGTCGGCCGCCCTTCGCCGTTCAGTGCAAAGTGCATCGCCAACCGTCCGTCGGGCGACTGCAACGTCTGGGCGGAGAGGACGTGAAGAGTGAAGAGTGAAGAGTGAAGAATAAGAGTTACTATAGTTAATACGCGTTTCATAAGCAAAGACCTAATTCGTTAAATTCGTTGTTGAAAAACGGGAGATAATCCGTGTAATCTGTGTAATCTGTGTTTAACCCCAATTCGTTTAATTTGTTAAATTCGTTGTTGAAAAAAAATCAGAAGTCCAGGACAAGCGTCTCGCGTGCTTTCATCGTTAGTGAGTCGTTCAGCGCCACTTTGCGGTGCGTCAGCACGTCCGTGGCTTCGCGTCCGGGCAGTATCTCGGCGTAGCGGTCCAGGGCGATGCTCTGTTCCTTGCTGGTGCCGTTCACGAACACCGCAACGTTCTTTCCGTTATATCCTCGTCCATAAACATATACACCGTTTTGGATGCAGAAATGATTCAACTTTCCAAAGTGTACGGCCTCGTTGCCCTTGCGCCACTGCAACAGGTTGCGTGTGAAGTCGAAATACCAGTTCTGCAGCGGCGTGCGGCCCTCGCGGGTGAAGGCATTGTTCGTGTCGCCGGGCCATCCGCCGGGGAAGTTCTGGCGCAGCACGCCGTCGCCCTTACCCTTGTTGGCGGCCATGCCAATCTCGTCGCCGTAGTACAACTGTGGGATGCCGCGCAGGGTCAGCAGCAGGGTCAGTGCCTGCTTGTAGCGCGTGGTGTCGCGCGCCATCTCGTCGTTCTTCTGGAAACGGTCGGTATCGTGGTTGTCGAGGAAGGTCAGCAGGTGGTCCACGTCGGCGTACACGCCATCCTGGCTCAGGTACTCGTAGAGTTTGGCCAGCCCGTGGTCCCACTCGTCGGTCTCCTGGTCGCACACCCAGTTGAGCAGCCCCATCAAGGGGAAGTCCATCACCGTGCGCAATTCCGAGTTGCGCGGAGCGGCTATCTTGCTGTCCTTCTGCCAGTAGGCCACGCCCACGTTGTGGTTGATCCATGCCTCGCCCACGATGTTCAGACCCGGGTATTCCAGGTCCACGCGGCGACACCAGTCGACCATCGCGTCGAAGTCGTTGTAGGGGTAGGTGTCCTGCCGGATGCCGTCCAGTTCGGCCCACTCAATCCACCACAGCGAGGCCTGGATGAGGTAGTCGCGGACCAGGCGGTTGCGCTGGTTCATGTCGGGCATGGCGCGCACGAACCATCCGTCCGTGGTGCGCTCGCGGTCGTAGCGGGAGGCATTGGCATCGCCCACAGAGCCTGTCTTGTAGCCGGTCTGCACGTACTGGCCCCCGTAGTTGAACCAGTCGCTGCAGGGCATGTCCTGATACAGGAAGTTCTCGCTGCCGCAGTGGTTGAAGACGATGTCCTGGATGACCTTCAGTCCCCGGCGATGGGCCTCCCGGACGAAGTGGCGATAGTCCTCGTTCGTGCCCAGGCGCGGGTCGGTCTCATAGTAGTTCGTGATGGCGTAGCCGTGGTACGACTCCAGCGGCATGTCGTTCACGAGGGTGGGGGTGGGCCAGATGGCCGTCACGCCCAGGTCGGCCAGGTAGTCGAGCCGCGCCGTCATGCCGGCCAGGTCGCCGCCGTGCCGTCCCAGCGGAGCCTTCGGATCCAGTTCCTGCTCCTTCATGCCCTTGACGATGTCGTTCGCCGTGTCGCCGTTGGCAAAGCGGTCGGGCATCAGCAGGTACACCACGTCCGAGGCGTCGTAGGTCTGTCGGTCAACGTGCGCGCGTTCATTTAATATATAGGGAACCGTGGCCTTGCCCACGCGGATGTCGAACGTCTGCGCCGGGGCGCCCTTCGTGTCCAGATACAGGAACACGTAGTTCGGGTTTTCCGTGCGCACCACTTCGCGCAGGGCGATGCCCCGTGCGTTGGCGAGGGCGATGTCCTCCTGGGCGATGTTCCGTCCGTGGAGCATCACTTGCAGGCCTCCGTCCTTCATGCCTGCCCACCAGCAAGTGGGGTGGATGTGTTCTACCGTCGGGCGCTGTGCCGTCTTTGCCGATGCACCGAGCGTCAGGGCTATCATGGCCACTACTGCGAATGAATGTCTCATGGTACTG
>JAFSXQ010000119.1 GCA_017444005.1 Bacteroidaceae bacterium
GAACGCTCAACCTATGAGGTCCTGCAGATTCTCAGCATTTCACTGATGGACAAGACACCGCTTCAGGATCTGTTCAATAAGACTAATTTCAACGATGTCAAAGAGCAATTTGGTCCCCTCATTCCGGGGCTATTTGATTAATATTTAACTCGTCCCAATTTTAACGGGACACTAATGATTAGATATATCTTGAAATATAATTTGCAGGAGTTGGTTTTATTTAATATATTTGCACCATATTTTTACGAACTCGCGCAATTATTCTAACTTAAGACATGAGAATTGATGGTTTTAAAATAGGCGGTTTCGCCAATATCTATGATATCCATTTGAAAATAGGTGAGGTGAATGCCCTTATCGCTCCTAACGGGTACGGCAAGAGTAATGTACTACGTGCCATAGAGTTTGGCATCAGGTTCATAACGGCTGAAGATACAGAACGACTGCAGATGATGCGAAGCCGCTGGCAACCCATCAATATGAATATGCAGAGCCGAGACTTCTCGTTTGGAATAACAGGGAGTTTTGAAATGGATGGTGAGGAATTTGTTTTCGCATACGACTATCGTTTTGTATGGGCAAAAGATGGTGATGAAGGACGAATACTCAGCGAAAGTCTGAAAATAAAGCGGTCTACTGACCAGCGGTTCCGCCAGATGATAAGTCGTCAGCAGACTGACGAGTGCCTGATTGTACCGTCAGCATCGGGAAGGTGCAACAAACCGTTTGTGGTGTCAGCCTCTCAGTTGGCGCTTTCCGCCATCGCGCGTTCCAGCATGATGTATCTCTATTCTATTGCTATGCAGGTGTTTGGTATCAGGATTCCCAACCTTGAAACACTCGACAATCCTGAGTCTTATTTCTCAGCAGGAGGGGGCAAGGGTATCGGTATGCTTGGTGGTATGACGTTGAGTGAATACCTGTATCAACTGAGACAAAGTGACGGTGACAATTATGCCATTCTGAAAGACGGACTGATGCAGTTGCTACCAAATATCACCGAATTTACGCCCAAAGTAGTCACACTCCCTGACGGGCAGCGGAAGATTTATGACGTAAAGATAAAAGAGCGGTTCTGCACTCAGCCAACAACAATACTCCAACTGTCAAGTGGCAGCAAGCGTATCATCTTCCTGTTTACCCTATGTATTGCAGCCAGGAAACAAAGCATCCCCATGATTATGCTGGAAGAACCGGAGAACTCCGTTCATCCACGGATGATGGAGAACCTGCTTCATACTTTGCAGAGTTACGCCTCGGATACGAAAATTCTGATGACCAGCCACTCCCCGTATCTGATGCGTTATCTGCAACCCAACCAGATGTACTTCGGACTGCCCAAGAACGATGGGTTGGCACACTTTGCACAGATCAATCCGTCGAAGTTAAAGTATCTATACAAGTATGCCGGCGAGATGGAACTCACCATCGGAGAGTTTATGTTCGACTTTATGCTCAACATGGAGGGCGAATACGAAAAGATGAACCAATTCTTCATTCAGCAGTAGGCTATGGCTAAACAGAGTGAATCAGAGCCGATGCATGTGGTGATTTTCGTTGAGGGCGATACGGACGAGGTGTTGTTCAAAGCACTGATTGAACACTATCGAACCATCAGCAGAGCCCCAATTCGGCCTTGCAGAATCTGCAACCTGAAGGGCGTCACGCGCTACTCCAGCAAACTCGTCGCCAAGTTGCAGAACGAATACCTGCCCGAGGCCCGCAAGAAAGGATACCAGATACAGACAGTGTGTTGCTCATACGATACAGATGTCTTTGAAGTCAGGAATCCGCTGATTGTCAATTGGGACGCACTGCGTAAGACGGTGAAGCGAATGGGCATAGATGAGTTTGTGCAACTAGGTATTAGGAGCAGCATCGAGGACTGGCTACTCTGCGACATGGAAGGCATCTGCCACTATTTGGGGCTGTCGACTATCCCCAAGTCAATAAAAGGTAGCAATGGAAACGCCAAGTTAAACGATCTTTACGGCAAGGCCAGAAGAATCTACCAGAAAGGCTATCAAGTGAAAGAGTTGGTTGCTTCACTTGATATGAGTCTCATTCGGAAGAAAAATGTAGACGCTCTTGCTGAGTTGGAGAAAGGCCTGAACGTTACTATTCAGCCATAAAAGACATAGAATCATTTTGCAAGATGCAAAAAAAGGGAGGGCTTTTTACTTGAAATTGAGCAGGAAGTCGCCGATGCGGTCGAGCCAGGTGTAACTGCCTGTGCCGGGGGAGGCGGTGCGCTGGAAGCAGTGGGGACGGGTGACGAGGGTGTGCAACTCGCTCTGTACGCCCATGCTGCGCATCTTCTCCCACGTCTTCACCGAACCCATCGAGGCATAGCCATCGCCGTCGCCGTGCAGGAATAGCACGGGGACGGTCTTGAGGTCGAAACTGAACTCGGGCACCAGCAGGTCCGAGTCGTCGTTGCCGCCGTGGGTGTTGTGCCCGTCGGCGCCGTCGGTCAGGGCATAGGCCGGATAGACGGCGATGCCCCACTGCACGTTGCAGGGCTGGCGGTCGATGTTGTCGATGGGCAGGTACGACTGATGCAGCGAAGAGGTGACACCCATCAGCGTCAGATGGCCGCCAGCACTGCTGCCCATGATGCCAATCTGGTTGGGGTCGAGGCCCAGGCTCTCGGCCTTGCTGCGGACGATACGGATGGTGCGTTGCAGGTCCTGCCAGGCGGTGGTGTGCTTGGCGAGGCCGTCCTTGGGGCGCGGTGTGCGGTACTTCAGGGTGACGACGGTCATGCCCCGCTCGTTCAGGTAGCGCCGTGCCGGAGCCACCTCGAAGCCGTCAGGATTGTTGCCCTCGTAACTGCCCCCCGAATAGATAATCAGTATGGCGCGGGTCTTCAGTTCGCGGGGGAAGTGCCACTCCAGGTAGGGCCGGCACTGGTGCTCCTGCGCGCTGGGCATCTTGCCCTCGGGCCAAACGTCCTCGACAACCCGGTCGCGCCGGGCCTCGTCGCTGGCAAAGCGTTGCATGAGGTCTTCCTCGGGCTGCAGCGGTCCCATGAAGCCCATTTGCCGCATGAACTCGATGCCGCGCTCCAGTCCGAAGGCCCCGTGCCCTTTGTTCGGATACAGGTGCAACTCGGCAGGAACCTTATGTTTGCGCCATTCGCGATAGAGCAGCGTGGAGCCGTTGGGCGTGTAGGGGTCGTTGCCGCCATGGTGGAGGCTGACGGGGCATGTCCGTTCGTCGAACTTGAAGACGGAGGACAGACGTACGTCGGTGCCATAGCCCTGGCGGGTGGCGGGTGTGCCCGTCTCGCCATCGGTGGTGGCGTAGGCCGGGGCGTTGATGATGGCCCAGTTGATGTGGCACGGGAGGCTGTCCAGGTTGTCGACGGGAGCGTAGGACCGCGTCAGCGAACTGGTGGCCAGCAGGGTGGCCAGATGCGAGCCGGCGGACATGGAGATGACGCCTATCCGCTCGGGGTCGAAGCCGCGCTTTGCGGCCTCGCTGCGCACCATGCGCACGGCACGCTGTCCGTCCTCCCAGGCCGTCTGATAGATGGGCAAGCCTTCGGGCCGCGGGGTGCGGTAGACGAAGTTCACACACTGGAAGCCCAGGCGGGTGAACGTCTCGCGCCACTGCCGGATAAGCCCCACGTCACAGCAGTTCTGATAGGAACCGCCCGAAATGAGTATCATGCAGCCCAGCACGGGTGTGCCCTTGGCAGGGGCGTCGAACCACTCGAGGTAGGCGACGCGGTGCTTGTCGGCCTTGAAGTCCTTGCGACCAGCCTCGTCGGTCATGGCCGCAATCTGGTGGGGTTGTGCATCGGGCATCTTGCCCTTGGGCCAGACAAGTTCGCGCTCCCAGCCGAATGCGCTCAGGCAAAAGCCTGCAAAGAACAGCAGTATCAACTGCCGGACGTACTGTGTGCAATGGGTTTTCTTCATGGCTATCGATTTTTAAGGACGGTCAGTTCCACCCCGCAGCCTTCGCACTGGAGGCCGGTGATGGGCGGAGCGAGTTTGGTGATGCGGACGGTGACCTGCCGAAGCGTGGGGAACTGGGCGAGCAGGGCACGGGCCACACGGCCGCAGACGTGCTCCAAGAGGCGGCTGGGCTGGGCCATCTCGCTGCGGACAAGGTCGCAGATGTCGGCATAACTGACGGTGTCGGCCAAGTCGTCCGACAGGGTGGCACGCTCCTGGTCGGTCTCGGCCTCTATGGACACGAGGAAGTCCTGCCCCACCCTTTGCTCCTGCTCCATCACGCCGTGACGGGCGCGCACGCGCATGCGTTCAATATATATTTTCATACTCCCTTCCGATGTGTTGCGTTAACCGATGGGTTACTCGCTGTCTTCGCCGTCGGGCTCATCGTCCAGGACCTCGGCCCCCTGCACGTACTTCTTCAGGGCACGCACGACGCCGGCCTTCCAGGCGTTGATGCTGTCGTCGTCGAGCGACAGGCTGCTGACCAGGCGAATGACGTTCTCCAGCGGCATACGGTAGCGCAGGACGCCGCTGATGAGTTTGGCGTAGTTCCAGTACTCCTTGTTGAACTTCTCGGATAGGCCCTCGACGGTAATCTTGTAGCCGCGCTTGTTCTGGAACTGGAAGTCGTAGCGCTTGCCATTGGGCGTCACGTTCTTGATGATGCGGCCTTTGTTCACGCTCTTGGGAATCATGATGCCCTCGTCGTCGTCCATCAGGCCGGTGAAAATCTCGTAGGGCTCGCCATCGAGCAGGCCCACGAAGGCCACCCACTTCTCCTTGTTGTTCTGGAAGCGGACAACGTCGCACTCAAGTACATCGGGGCGCACCTCCACAACCTCCGGGCGCTGGTTTTCTGTAGTTGGTTCTTGCATGTCGGTACACATTTATCGCACAAAAGTACAAATTAATTTTGGAATAGGGAACAGGGATTAGGGATTAATTTGTATCTTTGCACCGGAAAACAAAATGAAACCGATATGACAGACTCGATTAAGACCCGCAGAAGCATCCGCAAGTACAAGGCGGAGGACGTGGAACCCCGTTTGCTCGACCACTTGCTCGAACTGGCGGCCCGCACCCAGACGATGGGCAACCTGCAACTGTATAGCGTCGTCGTGACACGCGACCA
>JAFSXQ010000120.1 GCA_017444005.1 Bacteroidaceae bacterium
CGTACGGCCCTGACCACGCTGGCAGCCCCCTCGCACGTCACGCCGAAGGCCATGCCGCCCTGGCGCACGTTGGGGCACGAGATGTTGAGTTCGATGGCCGGGATGCGCTCCAGTTCTCCGATGCGACGGGCGCATTCGGCATAGTCGTCGATAGTGGAGCCGCTCACGTTCACGATGACGTTGGTGTCGAGGTCGCGAATCTCCGGATAGATATTCGTGCAAAAGTAGTCAACTCCCTTGTTCTGCAGGCCCACACAGTTCAGCATGCCGCTGGCCGTCTCCGCCATGCGCGGATAGGGATTGCCCTCACGCGGATGCAGTGTCGTTCCCTTCACTACGATGCCGCCCAACCGACTCAGGTCGACAAAGTCCTGAAACTCTATCCCGTAGCCGAACGTGCCGCTGGCCGTCATCACGGGATTGCGCAATTCCAATGCGCCTATCTTTGTGGTTAAATCCATTGTTGTCTGACGATTTTCTTGATTACGAAATTCCCCGTGTTCCGCACGCCTCACCATTTCAGTTCCGCAACGTCGAACACAGGCCCTTCGGCACACACGCACCGGTGCCCATGCCGGGTGTCCTCCACACAGCACAGACAGGCCCCCACGCCGCAGGCCATGCGGTTCTCCAGCGAGGCCTCGCAGGACATGCCCTTGTCGGTGGCCAGATGAGCCACAGCCCTCATCATGGGGCCAGGGCCACAGGTCTGCACCAGGTCGAACGACCGCTCGCTCCAGAGCGAGTGCTGCGTCACGAAGCCTCTTTCACCCTCGCTGCCGTCCTCGGTGGTGACAAAGACGTCGCCCAGTTCCCGGAAGTCGTCCAGGCGGAGCAGCATGTCGCGGGTGCGCGCTCCCAGCAGGAAGGTGGGCCGCACGCCTCGCTCCTTGAGCGTCTTGCCCAGGAAGTACAGCGGTGCAACGCCCACGCCGCCCCCCACGAGCAGCACCTGATGCGTCTCTGGGTAGAACGTGAAGCCACGCCCCAGGGGCATGACGGCATTCACCGCGTTGCCCACCTTCAGCGATGCCAGCCAGCGCGTGCCCTCGCCCACGGTCTGCACCAGGAACGACACCTCGTCGTCCTCCACATCGTGGATGCTGATGGGACGCCGGAGGAATACGCCCGGTGCGTCCACTCGCAACTGGGCAAACTGCCCTGGTTCGCACGCTGGCATGCGACCTTCGACAGGACGCATACGTAATAAAACGAAGGCCGAAGCCGGTGCTTCAACCTTCGTTACTGTGAGATTTAAGATGTGCTTCTTCATCCGTTTTGCATTATGACAGTGCAAAGATACGGATAAGATGTGAAACTTCCAAATTTCTAGCGCTACTAAAAGTCACCGCCCATGCCGCCGCCGTTACCGCCGAAGCCACCGGGCCGGCCACCGCCGTTGCCGCCAAAGCCGCCCTGGGGACCTCCGAAGCCGCCCTGACGCTGACCGCCACCTTGGCGCTGGCCGCCCTGACGCTGACGGAACACCTTGACCAACTGCTGCGGTGTGAGGGTCTTCTTGAACTCTGCGTAATACTTGCGCTCCACCTCCAGGCGCTTCTGCTGCTGGGCTATCTGGCTCTCCTGGCGGGCGAAGTATTCATCCAACTGCTTCTGTGCCTCCTCGTCGGAGAGTTTCTTCTTCTCCTGCTGGCCCTCCTGGCGCTGTCCGCGCTGGCCCTGCATGGTGGCCATCAGTTCGTTCTGATACGTCTTGTACGTGGCCACGAAACTCGTCTTCTGGTCGCCCTTCAGGTCCAGGTCCTTGGCCAGGCGCTCGGCCTGCTGCTCCACCATCTGGGCGCGGCGTGCCTGCATCTCCTCCTGGCTGGGGCGCTGTGCCGTTGCGGTGTTATTGACTGAGAATAAGAGAGCCATTGATAGTAATGCTGTTGCAAAAAGATTCTTCGTTTTCATCGTTTCCGTTATTAGGTTGTTAATAAATGGTTGTTTAGTTGTGCACACATGGATAAGACCCCCGGCGACCGGAAGCGTTTAATCGGAAACGAGAAATTAGGAGATTTTAACCTTTCACCGCGTGGTGATGTGGAAACAGCCCTGCTTCACTTCGTACTTGACGTAGCAGCGGCCTTCCTGCCGCAGGTCGCGAAGAACTTCGGACAGGACGTACTTCAGCGTGTCGTTGGTCACCGCCCTGCGCCGTTCGCCCGGCGGCGCCACCGTATTGTAGCGGTTATAGCAGATGTCGAACGTCGTGCCGAAGCGGTGGCAACTCTGGTCGCTGGCGTTGCCGTTCTTGCGCAGCAGGCGGGCCACATCCTCCTCGCTCCGGAGCACGCTGGTGACGATGATGCGATGCAGGGGGACGCCCTTCACGGCCAGCGAATCCAGATAGTTCCGCCCGATGTCCTGCAACAGGTGGGCAGCACGAGGCACCAGGTAGGGAATGCTGCTCGACATGCCCCGGTCGATGGTGTAGTAGGGATTCGAGCCCACATAGACGAGTTCGCTCTTGCGATGCTCGGCCTGCTCGCGGTTACGCACAGGACGGACGCCCCAGCGCCGCGCGGCCACGATTTGCACGTCCTGCACATCGGGGAAGCAGTCCTTGTAACTGTACACACTGCGAATGGGATGCCGACCGAAGTCCGTGCGCGACAGGGGCCTCTCCGCCTTGGGCGCAACGGGCTGGGGATCCGGTTGCGCATCGGATTCAGAACCCGATTGGGCATCGCGCTGACCGTCCGGCTGACCGTCCGGCGCTGCTGCTGTGCTTTCCGCCGGACGTATCTCCATCGCATCGCGCACCGTCGTGCTCGTCCATCGGACTACGGTGAGCACAGCCAAGGTGGCGCCGCAGAGGCCCAGATAAAATTTTTTCTTCAGTCTTCTCATTCTGACTGCAAAGATACGAATAAATGAGAGAAAAGCCAAACTTTGTACCACGTATGTCAGGAGAATTTTGTAACTTCGCACAAAAAAGAACCGATGACTTACCTGATAGCCGACAGCGGCAGCACCAAAACGTCGTGGGCCTACATCAACAGCGTCGGTCGCGCCAACTGGATGAACTCCACCTCCGGGGCATCGAAGCCCTCGGAGAAGCAGTCTATCGAGGTCAACACGCCGATTCTTCCTCCAAGATAATCGCCAATCAGCCGCTTCCGTTCTGCCGCAGGCGTCTTGCCGTCAATCATACAGCAACTGACACTCTGACCCTGATAATACTCCGTGATATGCCTTGCATGTTCACGGTCTATGGCATATACAATGCCCTTCTTACCGGTCGCTCCAACATCTCCTGCTGATAGTCACGCAATATGATATCGCTTTTCATTGCAGATTCCATATTCATCACCTTACTTCATCCTCCAAATCACGTTTCTTCCGACACCCGTCAACCGCTCCAACTGCCGCAGCGATGCTCCTTTCTCGCGCAGTTCCAGCAGCACAGTGCGCTGCCGTCCGTACGACAAATTCATGAACACCACCTTGCCGCAGTCGCCAACCAGTGCCTTGATGCTTTCCTGCACCTGCTTGTCAGACAGCCTGACACTCGCCTTCCTCGGAGCGAGGCACTTTACACCCTTCTCCAGTGGTCTGCTCAGCATCTCTTCCACCTTCGCGCCGTCCTCCAACTGGTATTCCTCCTTCACCTCACAAAGCGCCGGCAGCTGCCGCCCCTTGTGAACATAGTCATACCAACTGCTGTACGTCGGTTCGTTCAGGTCCGTCACCTTTCCTTCACGCAGCGGTGTCTGGTGGATATACCTTACGACGGTGTCGAAACGCTCCGCGGTCTCCACCGGCTCACTCGCAAACCGTCCGCGATAGATGGCGCCGTCGCGGTCATATTTTCCATTGAAGTACACCGCATACGACGAGGCGATGCGCCTCACGAGGTTGCTCACCGTCTCCTCACCCTCCTTCACCAGCAACTGGAAGTAGTCCGGCATCAGGCAGTAGGCATACAGCGTGTAGTTCCTCACCTTCTGCGCCTCCCCATCGCCGTTCTCATCTTCGCTCTCCTTAAACATCAACCGTTCCAGGATGCCAATAAAATACATATAGTCCTCGTCATCCAGGAACACCAGTCCCCGTCTCACGCCCTGCATCAGGACATGATAAATCCCGGAACTCGATTTCTCTCTCGGTTTCCTTGCCATATTTTTATACCATTAAATCTTAGCAACATTCCTGAGGTCATCGTTCGCTGACAATCACCCAAAACGTCTTAAAGATAAGCCCTATATCATACAGGAACGAATGTTTCTCCACATATTCCAG
>JAFSXQ010000121.1 GCA_017444005.1 Bacteroidaceae bacterium
CATAATTCATAATTATTTTGTAATTTTGCAGCGATTTTAAATAAAAAACATCATTTTGAAGACATTTCTGAGACTTTTACTGCTCCTTGCCTGTGCCATCACGGCCCATGCACAGAGTTCGAAATACGAGATGAGAGCCGTATGGCTCACCACCATCGGAGGCATCGACTGGCCACACAGTTATGCCAACTCCTCCCATTCCATCGCCATCCAGAAGCGCGAACTGACCACCATCCTCGACCGTCTGCAACAGGCGGGAGTCAATACCGTGCTGTTGCAGACACGCGTCAGGAGCTCCACCATCTTCCCCAGCCAGATGGAACCCTGGGACGCCTGCCTGTCAGGCCATCCAGGCATATCGCCGGGCTACGATGCCCTGCAGTTCTGCATCGATGAGTGCCACAAGCGCGGCATCGAGTGCCACGCCTGGATCGTCACCATCCCCGTGGGCAAGTGGAACAGCTACAGCTGCCGCCAACTGCGAAAGAAGTATCCCAGACTCATCGTCAAGATTG
The DNA here is from genome assembly GCA_017444005.1 of Bacteroidaceae bacterium. Classification (GTDB taxonomy): domain Bacteria; phylum Bacteroidota; class Bacteroidia; order Bacteroidales; family Bacteroidaceae; genus Physcousia. The sequence continues at coordinate 516 of JAFSXQ010000121.1, forward strand.
GCGACGAGGGCTACATGGACCCCGAGAAGAGCGAGACGGGCGACTATCTGGCACGCTTCTGCCGGGAGGTGACACGCCGCTACGACGTAGACGGCATCCACCTCGACTATATCCGCTATCCAGAGACATGGCGGCTGAAGGTCAGCCGGCAACAGGGACGACAGAACATCACCTCCATCGTACGCAAGATATCTCAGGCCGTGCGGCAGGAGAAGCCCTGGGTGATGCTCTCCTGCTCGCCCATCGGCAAGTACGACGACCTGAGCCGCTACAAAAGCGGAGGATGGAATGCCAACACCACTGTCTGTCAGGATGCACAGGCCTGGCTGCGCGACGGACTGATGGACGCCCTGATGCCGATGATGTACTTCCAGGGCAACAACTTCTTCCCCTTCGCCGTCAACTGGAAGGAGTTTGCCTATGGCCGCATCGTGGCCCCGGGACTGGCTGTCTATATGCTCCACCCAAACGAGCGCAACTGGGCGCTCGACATCATCGAGCGCGAGATGTACGTGCTGCGCGAGCAAGGACTTGGACACACTTTCTTTCGCTCTAAATTCCTAACTGACAATACAAAAGGAGTATATTCGTTCACGAAAAACTTTAACCAGACTCCCGCCCTCGTGCCACCGATGGACTGGACAGGCAGGCAGCCTCCCTACCCGCCCCGGCAACTCCATCTGCAGCGAGGTATGCAGACCGACCGGCTCAGCTGGCCAGGCGCACACGACCGTTCAGGTGCCGACTACCTATTATATAATGTCTATGCCTCGGAGTCCTACCCTGTAGACATCATGGATGCTCGCAACCTCATCGGCACCCGACTGAGGCAGACCAGCCTTGCCGTGCCCCACTCGGGACGTCCGCTCAACTACGCCGTGACAGCCGTCGACCGCTACGGCCAGGAGAGCACGCCCATAGAGAGCCAACGCCTGCAGAAAGTACCCGTAAAGGTGGATTTCAGGCAGCTAATCGTCGGGAAACCGCGCAAACGATACAAACGAAGATAAGTTTGCAACACACAGACAAACTTCTTCCGACAATTATTACTAACTTTGCACACATTATTTATTAAAGACTAAAAACAGTAAGATATGGAAAGAACATGGAGATGGTTTGGCAAGAAAGACAAGATAACACTTGCCCAACTCAGACAAATCGGTGTTGAGGGCATCGTCACGGCACTGCACGACGTGCCCCTCGGCCAGGTATGGACACGTGAGAAGATCCGCGAGCTGCGAGAGTACATCGAGAGCTACGGCATGCGATGGAGCGTCGTAGAGTCACTCCCCGTAGTGGAGACCATCAAGTATGCAGGGCCCGACCGCGACGAGCAGATAGAGGTCTACAAGCAGTCGCTGCGCAACCTCTCGGCCGAAGGCATCCACTGCATCTGCTACAACTTCATGCCTGTGCTCGACTGGGCACGCACCGACCTGCTGCACCAGAACCCCAACGGCTCCACCAATCTCTACTTCAACTATGCCGAGTTTGCCTATTTCGACATCTACATCCTCAAGCGCCCAGGGGCACGTGAGGAATGGGCACAGTTTGAGTTCCCCGCCGGCGTAGGCCAAGGGCGCAACGTACTGGCCGAGTGCGACGAGATGGCCAAGACCATGACACCCGAGAAGGACCACAAACTGGTAGAGAACATCGTCATCAAGACCCAGGGCTTCGTCAGCGGCAACTTCTCCGAGAACGACGATGCTCCCGTTCAGAAGTTCAGGGAATTCCTTGACCTGTATAAGGGAATTGACAAGAAGCAGTTACGCGAAAACATGAAATATTTCCTCGAAGCCATCATGCCCGTCTGCGAGGAGTGCGATATGAACATGTGCGTACACCCCGACGACCCGCCCATCGAGATTCTCGGACTGCCCCGCATCGTGCGCACTGAGGAGGATATCCAGTGGTTCCTCAACGCCGTGCCTAATAAGCACAACGGACTCACCTTCTGCGCCGGCAGCCTCTCGGCAGGGGCCTACAACAACGTGGTGGAGATGGCGCGCAAGTTCGCCCCACGCACCCACTTCGTACACCTGCGCTCATGCCACATCTTCCCCAACGGCGACTTCACCGAGGCCTCACACCTCGGCGGACGGGCCGACCTCATCGAGCTCTGTCGCATCTTCGAGAAGGAGAACCCCAAGCTGCCCATGCGCGTAGACCACGGCATGACCTTCACCGACGAGCCAGGCGGTGTCATGGATGAGTCCAATCACGGCCACAACGCCGGCTATACCCTCCTGGGACGTATGTTCGCCCTCGGACAGGTGCAGGGCATCCTCGCCACCGTAGACCGCGAGCTCGGCATCGAATACAAGCAACCCGGATTCTTCGACTAAGCATTAATATTTTATTTTAAGGATTTTAGGATATAAGGATTTAAGCAGAAGCAGAAAATCCCGAAATCCTAAAATCCTTAGAAAAAAGAAAATAACATAAAAATGAAATTAACAGATATCTTATCCCCGGCACTCAACGCCGCAGAATGGGAGCAGAAAGGCTATGAGCTCCCCAAGTTCGACATCAAGGCCGTACGCCAGAAGACGGCCAAGGAACCCACATGGGTACACTTCGGTGGTGGCAACATCTTCCGCGCTTTCCCAGCCGCCATCCTCAACGACGCGCTGAAC
>JAFSXQ010000122.1 GCA_017444005.1 Bacteroidaceae bacterium
ATGGCGTGGAGCATAAACTCAGCAACCGAGACCTGGCCATTTGCAACGCCGAGGAGCCCATGTGCATCGCCGGCGTGTTTGGTGGCAAGGGCAGCGGCACGTACGAAACGACCCGCAACGTCGTGCTGGAGTCGGCCTACTTCAATCCCACGTGGATTCGCAAGTCGGCCCGCCGTCACGGTCTTTCGACCGACGCCTCGTTCCGCTTCGAGCGCGGTATCGACCCCAACGGCACCCTCTATGCCCTGAAGCAGGCCGCCCTCATGGCAAAGGAACTGGCCGGAGCCGAGGTGAGCATGGAGATTGTGGATGTCTATCCCGAACCGATAAAGGACGCCGTCGTCGACCTGAAGTACGACTATGTGAACAACCTCATCGGCAAGACCATCCCTGTGGAGACGGTGAAGAGCATCGTCGGAAGTCTGGAGATGAAGGTGCTGGAGGAGACCGGGGAGGGCCTGCGCCTGCAGGTGCCTGCCTATCGTGTCGACGTACAGCGCCCCTGCGACGTGGTGGAGGACATCCTGCGCATATACGGATATAACAATGTGGAGATGCCCACGCAGGTGAACACCTGTGCCGCCGTAAAAGGCGAGGTGGACAAAAGTTATAAACTGCAAAACATCGTTGGCGAGCAGTTGGTGGGTGCCGGCTTCCGCGAGATTCTGAACAACTCGCTGCAGCGTGGTGCTTATTATGACGGGCTGGAGGCCTACAAGGCAGAGAACTGTGTGCGCCTGCTCAATCCCCTGAGCCAGGACCTCAATGTCCTGCGTCAGACTCTGCTGTTTGGCGGCCTGGAGAGCATTGCCCGCAACATTTCGCACCGCTCGGCCGACCTCAGTTTCTTCGAGTACGGCAACTGCTACTACTTCCGTCAGGAACGCCGCTGCCCGGACATCATCCCGGGTGTAAGCAGCAGTCGCGACCCGGAGGTCATCAAGCACGTGCTGGATGCCTACTCGGAGGACTACCATCTTGGCCTCTGGCAGACAGGTAAGCGCGTCGAGGGCAGTTGGGCGCATGCCGACGAGGACGCCAGCATCTATGAACTGAAGGCCCACGTGGTGAACATCCTGCGCCGCTTGGGTGTGCCCTTCGGTGCCCTGGTGTTTGCCAAGGGCGAGAGCGACCTTTTCGACAAAAGTCTCGAAATCCGCAATCGCGGAGGCAAGGTACTCGTCGTGCTGGGTATCGTCAGCCTGAAGATACAGAAGCAGTTCGACATCGAGCAGCCCGTCTACTATGCCGATCTCAACTGGCAGCAGTTGATGAAGGTCGTGCGCAACCTCAAGGTGACGGCCACCGACCTGCCTAAGTACCCCGCCGTCAGCCGCGACCTGGCCCTCCTGCTCGACAAGAATGTGGAGTTCGGCGAGGTGGAGCGCATCGCCTACCAGACGGAGAAGAAACTTCTGCGCGAGGTTCGTCTTTTCGACGTCTACGAAGGCAACCGCCTGCCCGAGGGCAAGAAGTCATACGCTGTCAACTTTATCCTGCAAGACGAATCGAAGACGATGGGCGACAAGCAGATTGATGCCATCATGCAGAAACTCATTCAAAACCTTACTACCCAACTCCATGCTGAGTTGCGTTAAGGTTTTGAATAATTAAGAATTAAGAGAGAAGAATTAAGAATTATGTCAAATGCTGTCCAGGATAAAAGTGAAGCATTGGCTGTTCGCATAGTGAATCTGTGGAAATATCTTCTTAAACACCAGGAGTACGACATCAGTCGACAGGTAAAACGCTCGGGTACGAGTGTCGGAGCAAATGTCTGTGAGGCTCTCTATGCTGCAAGTAAGAAGGATTTCCTGAATAAGATGTACATCGCATACAAAGAACTGGGCGAAACAAAATACTGGTTAAGGCTTTTGAACAAGACTGAACTCGTGACGCATGATTCTTTCATCTCACTTTATTCTGATTGTGAAGAACTCGATCGCATTATTACAAGCATAATAAAGACAACCAAGGAGAACCTAAATAAAAATAGTATAAACCCGGAATTGGAAAGAATGTAATTCTTAATTCTTCTTTCTTAATTCTTAATTTATCCAAAACAATGGGAAGAGCATTTGAATACCGTAAAGCGACTAAACTGAAGCGTTGGGGCCACATGGCCAAGACATTCACCCGCCTGGGCAAGCAGATTGCCATCGCCGTGAAGGCTGGCGGCCCGGAACCTGAGAACAATCCCTCGCTGCGTAGCGTCATCGCCGTCTGCAAGCGCGAGAACATGCCGAAGGATAACATCGAGCGTGCCATCAAGAACGCTATGGGCAAGGACCAGAGCGACTACAAGAGCGTCACCTACGAAGGCTACGGCCCTCACGGAGTTGCCGTTTTCGTCGACACCCTGACCGACAACACCACCCGCACGGTGGCCGACGTCCGCAGCGTCTTCAACAAATTCTCGGGCAACATGGGCACCACCGGTTCCCTGTCCTTCCTCTTCGACCACAAGTGCGTCTTCACTTTCAAGAAGAAGGCCGACATGGACATGGACGACTTCATCCTGGAGATGATTGACTTTGGAGTGGACGAGGACTTCGACGAAGAGTACGACGAGGACAAGGACGAGACGACCATCACCATCTACGGTGAGCCTACGAGTTACAACGAAATCCAGAAGAAGTTGGAGGCTGACGGCTTTGAAGAGGTTGGTGGTGAGTTCACCTACATCCCCAACGACCTGAAGGACGTCACCCCTGAACAGCGCGAGACCATCAACAAGATGGTGGAACGACTGGAGGAGTTCGACGACGTACAGACCGTCTACACGAACATGAAACCTGAGGAATAATTCTCCTCTCTTAATTCTTACGTATAATGTTGTATAAGACACAGGGCACTTGCAGCCAGTTCATTGACGTGGAGGTCGAGAACGGCCGCATCAGTCACTGCTTCTTTCATGGTGGTTGCCAAGGGAACACGCAGGGACTTTCCAAACTGGTCGTAGGCATGACGCCCGACGAGGTCATCCAGCGCCTTGATGGCATTCAGTGTGGTCGCAAGGGCACCAGTTGCCCCGATCAACTTTGCCGCGCCTTGGAACAACTGAAGCACGAGGCGTAGTCCTCGTGCGTTGTTTTTATGCCTATGGAAAGAAATCACTATAGGGCTGCCCTCAGTGTGGCCATTCGTGCTGCTCTGGATGCCGGACGCGACATCATGGCAATCTATGACGACCCGAGTCAAGACTTCGGCATCGAACGCAAGGCGGACAACTCGCCGCTGACTCTGGCCGATAAGGCGGCGCATCGTCGCATTGTGGCTGCTTTGGCAGAGAGCGAACTCCCCATACTGAGCGAAGAGGGCAAGCATGACAACTACGAGAAACGCTGCAATTGGGTGGCATTCTGGCTGGTAGACCCGCTGGACGGTACGAAGGAGTTCATAAAACGGAATGGAGAGTTTACGGTAAACATCGCCTTGGTGATAGAAGACCGTCCGCATTTGGGGGTAATCTACGTACCGGCGCGACGTGAACTCTACTTCGGCGACCCTCTGCTGGGGGCGTGGAAGGTGACGGACATCACGGAGATGAGCAAGGAAGAGCGCCTGCCCGACCTGCTGGAGCGGGCTCAGCGATTACCGTTGCCGCAACCCGGGAACCGTCCGTTCACCATTGTGGCCAGTCGTAGTCATCTGAGTCCCGAGACGGAGCAGTTCATCGAAGAGGCCCGTCGGGAGCACGGCGAGGTGGAGACCATCTCAAGCGGCAGCAGCCTGAAGATTTGCCTGGTGGCCGAGGGAGCAGCCGACGTCTATCCGCGCTATGCTCCCACGATGGAGTGGGATACAGCCGCAGGACACGCTATCGCCTGCTGTGCCGGAAGACAAGTCTATCAGGCAGGGACAACCGAACCTCTTATATATAATAAGGAAGACCTGCACAATCCCTGGTTCGTGGCTTCCTAGGTTGTCCTAGGTCTACCTAGGGATTTCGATTACTTCCAAATCCTTGAAAGTTCCCTCGTCAACCGTCAGGCGGACGAGGGTTCTTACTTTGTGCCATCCCTGCAGACCTGCGGCTCCGGGATTGATGTGCAGGAGGTGGAGGCGCTGGTCGTACTGCACCTTCAGGATGTGGCTGTGGCCGGAGATGAAGAGGGCTGGGGGATTCGTGTAGAGCAGGGGCCGGATGGCGGGCTCGTAGCGTCCGGGATAGCCGCCGATGTGCGTCATCAGGATACTGGCCCCCTCGCAGGTCCAGCGAAGCCGTTCGGTGAACAGGCGGCGCAGGTCGCCCCCGTCACAGTTGCCATAGACAGCACGCAGGGGCCGGAACTCCTGCAGGCGCATGGCCACCTCCAGGGAGCCGATGTCGCCGGCATGCCATATCTCGTCGCACTCCTCGAAGTACTGCAGGTAGCGGTCGTCCCACCAGGCGTGGGTGTCGCTCATGATTCCGATGCGTTTCATGTTTTCTGTCTGGTTTTTCTAGAAATTCTCTAGATTTTCTAGGTTATCTAGATTATCTAGACTCTCTAGCGTTTCTAGGATTGACTTTTCGTACCAGCCACCATAGCATGCCCACGCTGACAAAGAAACTCATGACGTCGCTGAGCGGAATGGCCAGCCACACGCCATCAAGTCCCAGACGGGGAGGCAGCAGGATGAGGCCGGGGATGAGGAACAGCAGTTGGCGCGTGAGGCTCTGGAAGATGCTCTTGCCGGCGTGGCCGATGCTCTGGAAGAAGTTGCCAATGACCATCTGTGCCCCGACGATGGGGAATACCATCACGTCGATGCGGAAACCGCGGTCGGCCATCTGGATGATGGGCTGGTTGTCGGTGAACAGGTGGGTGAGTGTATTGGGAAAGCACTCGCCCATGATGAAGCCCGTGACGACTACGACCTCGGCGCATGCGATGGTCAGGCGCAGCGTTTGCCACACGCGGTCGTTCTGCCGTGCGCCCCAGTTGTAGCCCACGATGGGTTGCATGCCTTGGTTCAGGCCCATGACCATCATCAGGAACAGAAAGACCACGCGGTTGACGATGCCATAGGCTGCAATGGCTGTGTCGCCGCCATATTGCTTCATACCTTTATTTATTAAGAGCACCACCAGACAGGCGCACAGGTTCATCAGGAAGGGGCTCATGCCGATGGCGATGATTTGGCGTATAATGCTGGTCTTGAGACCATAGATGCCGCGATGCAGGTGGAGCATCTCCTGCTTGTTGCTCAACAACTTAAACTGCCAGATGAGGGAGATGAACTGGGCCAGTATGGTGGCTGTGGCGGCTCCCTTTATGCCCATGCCCAAACCAATTGAGGATTGAAAATTGAAAGTTGAAAATGAACAGCGGGTCGAGCAGGGCGTTGACAACAACGGTCAGTATGGTGCAGTACATGGCCTTCTCGGGATGGCCGGCCGAGCGCAGGACGGCGTTCAGACCGAAATAACTGTGCGAGATGACGTTGCCCAAGAGGATGACCGTCATGTAGTCGCGGGCGTAGGGCAGGGTGGCCTCGCTGGCTCCGAAAAGGACCAGGATGGGGTCGAGGAACAACAGGCAGACCACCATGAACAGGGTGCCTAGCAGCAGGTTCAATACCACGGTGTTGCCCAGAACGTGCTGGGCCGTTTCATATTCCCGCTGCCCCAGACGCACGCTGATGACGGTGGAGGCTCCCACGCCCACCATGGCTCCCAGTGCAGCCCCGATGTTCATCAGGGGGAAGGTGAGGGCCAGCCCTGAGATGGCCATACCGTCGGAATTTCCCCACTGCCCGTTGGGACCGATGTGCCCGATGAAGATGCTGTCCACGATGTTGTAGAGCGAGGCCGCCGTCATGGCAATGATGGCCGGCACGGCATACTGGAACAGCAGTCGCGGGATGCTTCGCGTACCTAACTCTGTGGGAATATATTGCGCCATAGCGTACTGGTTATCTATCTGTTAAAAAGATTTATTAACGATTTGGCAGATATTGTTGGTCTTGGCCATCGTGTAGTAGTGGATGGCCGGTACACCGTGGGCCAGAAGGTCGCGGCTCTGCTCGGTGCACCATTCCGTACCTACCTGATAGACGGCCTCCGGGGACTGTGCCCGGCGCAGTTCGCTGACCAGTTCCTGCGGTATGTCGATGTGGAACGAACGGGGAAGCAGGTCTATCTGTCGCAGCGTGGAGATGGGTTTCAGGCCTGGAATGATGGGCACTGTAATGCCCGCCTCGCGGCACTGTCGTACGAAATCGTAGAAACGCTGGTTGTCGAAGAACATCTGGGTGATGATGTAGTCGGCTCCAGCCTCCACCTTGCGTTTCAGGTTCTGGATGTCGCTTTCCATATTGGCCGCCTCGTAGTGCTTCTCGGGATAACCGGCCACTCCCACGCAGAAGTCGGTGGACAGACCGTTGCGAACGGTGGGGTCGAGGTACTGTCCACGGTTCAGTTGCTGAATCATGCCGACCAGTTCGCTGGCATGGGCAAAGCCGTCGGGCTCGGGCTGGAAATAGCGCTGCCCCGTGACAGCATCGCCCCGCAGAGCCATGATGTTGTGGATGCCCAGGAAGTGCAGGTCGATGAGTTCGCTCTCGGTCATTGTCCGCGATGCTCCGCCGCAGATGACGTGTGGCACGATGTCCACCTCGAACTTCATCTTTATAGCCGCCACGATGGCGATGGTTCCGGGTCGCTTCGAGAGGGTCATCCGCGTGTAGGTCCCATCCTCGTTGAGGCAGTACTCCACCTCGTCGCGATGGCAGGTGACGTTGATGTAGGGCGGGCAGAATTGCATCAGCGGTTCTATGCTTCCGTACAGTTTCTCAACGTCGCTGCCCTTCAGGGGCGGAACCAACTCGAATGTTGCGAATGGTGAACTTTTACTATTCAGGATATCAATAACTTTGCTCATATTCGTTCGTGATAGAGTTTAACTGCGGATTAGGCGCTAAATCAGGTAGCGCGACAGCAATCGTTCGCCCTCTTCGATGCTGATGTTGCGACGGTTGCAATAGTCCGTTAGTTGTTGGCGGTCGATCTGTCCGATAGGGAAGTAACTGGCCTCCTGGTGACTGATGAACAGACCGCATACGCTGGTCGAGGGCACGATGGAATAACTGTCGGTGAGACTGATACCCAGCCGTTCCTCTGCTTGCAGACAGTCGAAAACGATGCGCTTCAGCGAATGGTCGGGGCAGGTGGCATAGCCAAAGGCTGGGCGGATGACGTGCCCCTGTCCGTAGATGGTTTGCTGCATCCATTCAACACAGGCCTCGGCCAGTCGGGCACACAGCGCGTGGCTCATCAGTCGGTCGTAGGACGGACCGTGGTCGCAACACGGCTTTTGCGTGTCTTCTGCCACGATGCAGAACATGCCCAGTGGCGATGGTTCGGTGGTGAAGAAGTCGGCAAGCGAGCGGAATCCACCCGTTTCAGACTGACTGCGCAGCATGGGCAATCGGGTGCCGTCGGACAACTGAATGTCGTTGCCCTTTGCCGTAGCCGTCTCGAATCTCACTGTCATACGCAGGGAGATGCGCGCCTGTTGCAGAGCCTCCGTCAGCCACGCTTTGCCTTCTTCCAGGGTCTGCGCAGCCTTGGGGTTGACCAACTGCTGCCGCAGGGTCTCACCTCGGAAGCCCCAGAAGTACAGGAACATGCGCCAGTCGATGTGGCTGGCAATGCTCGTCAGGTCGGGTTGAAGCGTCTCGAAGGGCTTCAGCAGTTCCAGTGTCGGACCTTCATAAGGGGGTAGGCTGGGGGCGTTTCGGTTGGCTTCGTTGTAGGGCGCCAGTTTGCTGTGGCTGGCCCGATGTGCCTCGCGTACATGCTCCTGCTCCTGCAGGATTTGGATGCGGAAATCCAAAGGGTTCATCAGCAGGCGCTTGGCCAGGACCGATGTGTTGGATGCATCGCCACCGTAGACCACAAGCCCATCGTAGAGCGGAGCCAGTTTCAGGGCGGTGTGCACGGCCGATGTCGTGGCGCCTCCCACAAACAGGGGCGTGTCCATCTGGTTGTCCTGCATCAGTCGGCACAGGTTCTCCATCTCCTTCAGCGACGGGGTGATGAGTCCGCTTATGCCCACCAGCACGGGATGCAGTTCGCGCACGGCATTCAGGATGGTTTTGTTGCTGACCATCACGCCCAAGTCCCTCACATCGAATCCGTTGCAGGAAAGCACGATACCCACGATGTTCTTCCCGATGTCGTGAACATCGCCGTTGGCTGTGGCCAGGACCACGATGGGACGTGCCGTTTCGCGCCTCTGTTCGCTCTGCTCAATGGCGGGCTGCAGCAAGTCCACGGCATCCTTCATCACCTTGGCCGACTTCACGACCTGGGGCAGGAACATCTTTCCCTCGCCGAACAACTGGCCGATGTGTTCCATGGCCTGCATCAGTGGCTCTTCGATGACGCGGACCGGGTCGTTGCCGTATGTCTTCAGGGCTTCGGGTACATCCTCTGGCAGGTATTGGCTGATGCCGTTGGCCAGGGCGTAGGCCAGTCGGCCTTCGATGTTCTTCTGCCGCCATGTCTCCTGTTGCGGTTCATGTGCCCTTTCCGCCTGGTTGCTGGCTTCCTCTTTTAGTCGCGTGGCCAGGGAAATAAGCACCTCCGTGGCCTCTTCGCCGGTGTTCAGGATGACGTCCTCCACGGCGTGTAGCAGCGTGGGCTCGATGTCGTCGTACACGCGCAACATGGCCGGGTTCACGATGGCCATGTCCAGTCCTGCCTTGACGGCATGATAGAGAAATACGGAGTGCATGGCCTCGCGCACCGCATTGTTACCCCGGAAGGCAAAGGACAGGTTCGATATGCCACCACTGGTCTTAGCCTGTGGCAGGTTCTGCTTAATCCACGCTACGGCCCGAATGAAGTCGATGGCGTAGGCGGCGTGTTCCTTCATGCCTGTGGCCACGGACAGCACGTTCACATCGAAGATGATGTCCTGGGGCGGGAAACCTTGCGATGTCAGCAGGTTGTAGGCACGCTGGCAGATGGCAATCTTGCGTTCGTAACTGGTGGCCTGCCCCTCCTCGTCGAAGGCCATCACCACCACAGCAGCCCCCAATTGGCGCAGTTGCCGTGCCTGGTGCAGAAACTCCGCTTCGCCTACTTTCATGCTGATGGAGTTGACGATGCATTTGCCCTGTGCATTCTTCAGTCCTTCCAGTACGGTTGGCCAGTCGCTGGAGTCAATCATCAACGGCACACGAGCCACGGCAGGCGTGTTGGACAGACAGCGCAGGAAGTTTCGCATCTCCTGCCGGCTGTCCAGCATGGCGTCGTCCATGTTGATGTCGATGATGGCCGCTCCGCCCTCTATTTGCTGGCGTGCCACCTGCAGCGCCTCCTCGTAGTGGTGCTCGGCTATCAGCCGGGCAAACTTTCGCGAACCGGCCACGTTCGTGCGCTCTCCGATGTGGGTAAGCCGGGGCTTGGGAGCAATGTCGCCTTCGGCGCTTTCACTATTAAGGAACAGGACTTCTAATCCCGACAGCAGCATGTCTTTTCTTACTGCGGATGTGTTAGGCTGTCGTGGTGCAATGCCCTCTACCGCCTTTCGTATGGCACGAATGTGTGCCGGGGTAGTGCCACAACATCCTCCCACGATGTTCAGCAGGCCGGCCTCCGCCATCTCCTTCAAATACCGGGCTGTGTACTCGGGCTGCTCATCGTATTCCCCCATTTCGTTCGGCAGTCCGGCATTTGGGTATAAACTTGTGAGAACGGTAATGTTATGCGCTATTTGTTCGATAAACGGTTTCATGTCTGCTGCACCGAACGAACAGTTCAGTCCGAAGGATAGAACGGGGTAGTGCGATATGCTGGCATAGAAGGCTTCCAGGGTCTGCCCCGTAAGCAATCGTCCACTGCGGTCATTGACGGTGGCCGAGACCATGACCGGAATTTCTCGTCCCATTTCCTCGCCGACCTGGAAGATGGCATACAGGGCGGCCTTGGCATTCAGTGCGTCGTAGCAAGTCTCCAGCAGCAGCAGGTCGGCCCCCCCTTCCACAAGGGCAAGCGCCTGCTCGCGATAAGCCTCGGCCAGTGTGTCGAAGTCCACACTGCGCAGGGTAGGCTCGTTGGCATCCTGGGCCAGCGACAGGGATTTCGATGTCGGCCCCATGCTACCTGCCACCAGTACTTTGCGCGTTGTGCAACTGTCCGCCACCCCTCGGGCAATCTCGGCCCCGGCCTTAGCCATTTCTCCGGCCAGGTGCTGACACGAGTAGTCGGCCTGTGAGATGCGGTTCGACGAGAAGGTGTTGGTGGTAATGATGTCGGCCCCGGCCTCCACGTACTGGCGATGGATGTCGGCCACCACATCGGGGCGTGTCAGATTCAGGATATCATTGTTGCCCGTCAGGTTAACTTGCCAGTCCCTGAAACGCGTGCCGTGATAGTCGGCTCGGCACAGGCCCTGCTGTTGTATCAGGGTGCCGATGGCTCCGTCCAGAATCGCGATGCGTTTGCTCAGCACCGATGCAAGTTCGGAGGGTGTGTAAATAGACATGTCGTTCATTTTGAGTGCAAAAGTACATAAAATCTCACGTTCTGCATAGTCATAGGCTCATTTTTTCACAAAAAAGTGCTGTTTTGTCGATTAAAAGTGTTAACTTTGCGCACAAATTTGAGATAATAACCCAATAAAATCATTATCAAATAAAATGAGTAAACAACAGGAAAAAATCGGAGAACTCGTTGATCTCCGTGCCAAAGCCCGTGTGGGCGGCGGTGAGAAAGCCATCGAGAAGCAGCACCAGAAGGGCAAGTACACGGCCCGTGAGCGCATAGCCATGCTGCTCGACGAGGGCTCGTTCGAGGAAATGGACATGTTCGTGCAGCACCGTTGCACCAACTTCGGCATGGACAAGAAGCACTATCTGGGCGACGGTGTGGTTACCGGCAGCGGTACCATCGGCGGTCGTCTGGTGTACGTCTTTGCCCAGGACTTCACGGTAAGTGCCGGTTCGCTGAGCGAGATGCTGGCCTCGAAGATTTGTAAGATCATGGACATCGCCATGAAGGTGGGTGCCCCCGTCATCGGTCTGAACGACTCGGGCGGCGCACGTCTGCAGGAGGGCATCAACGCCCTGGCCGGTTACAGTGAAATCTTCCAGCGCAACATTATGGCCTCGGGCGTCGTGCCCCAGATTTCGGCCATCATGGGTCCCTGTGCCGGTGGTGCCGTATACAGTCCCGCACTGACCGACTTCACCCTGATGATGGAGAACACCTCGTACATGTTCCTCACCGGTCCCGCCGTTGTGAAGACCGTGCTGGGCGAGGATGTCACCCAGGAGCAACTGGGCGGCGCCAGCGTACACGGCACGAAGTCGGGCGTCTGCCACTTCACCGCCAGCACCGAGGAGGAGGCCATGGCCATGATTAAGCAGCTCATCAGCTATATCCCCCAGAACAACCTGGAGAAGACTCCCCGTGTGGAGTGCACCGACCCCATCGACCGCAAGGAAGACTTCCTGAACGAGATTATCCCCGAGGACCCCAACCAGGCCTACGATATGTACGAGGTGATTGCCGGTATCGTGGACAACGGCGAGTTCTTCGAGGTTCAGCCTAACTTTGCCAAGAACCTGATCGTAGGTTTCGCCCGCTTCAACGGCGAGAGCGTAGGTATCGTGGCCAACCAGCCCAAGCAGATGGCCGGTGTGCTCGACAGCAACTCCAGCCGCAAGGGTGCCCGCTTCGTACGCTTCTGCGACGCCTTCAACATCCCCATCGTCACACTCGTTGACGTTCCCGGATTCTTGCCCGGAACGCAGCAGGAGTACAACGCCGTCATCCTGCACGGCGCCAAGTTGCTCTACGCCTATGGCGAGGCCACTGTGCCCAAGGTTACCGTAACGCTGCGTAAGTCGTACGGCGGCAGCCACATCGTGATGAGCTGTAAGCAACTGCGTGGCGACATGAACTATGCTTGGCCCTCAGCCGAAATCGCTGTCATGGGTGCCGCTGGTGCTGCCGCTGTGCTGTATGCCAAGGAGGCCAAGGCCCTGAAGGAAGAAGGCAAGGTGGAAGAGGCAAAGGCCTTCATCAAGGAGAAGGAGGACGAGTACAACAAGCTCTTCGCCAACCCCTACAATGCAGCCCGCTATGGCTACATCGACGATGTCATCGAGCCGCGCAACACGCGCTTCCGCATCATCCGCGCCCTGACGCAACTGGAGAACAAGAAACTCCACAATCCTGCCAAGAAGCATGGTAATATACCTTTGTAAGAAAAAAAGAGAAAAACTGAAAGGATATG
>JAFSXQ010000123.1 GCA_017444005.1 Bacteroidaceae bacterium
AGGAACCTCCCTACCTCCCAAAGTAAAAATTATATATGTTGCTTTGTTGTATTTCCTGGCTTTGGGGGGATTAGTCGAGGTTCCTTTTTCATGCCCTTTCCAACCCCTCACTACACAAACGGTCATTAAAACATAAATCCACATAAATCTGCCATAAATCCCCTCTAATGGACATTTATGGCAGATTTATGTGGATTTATGTTCCTTATCTATCAACAGCCTATTGGGGTTAATTCTTTTTCGCCTCGTTCCACAGTTCATCCATCTCTTCCAGGCTCATATCCTTCAGGCTGCGCCCCTGCTCCTTGGCCCGGGCCTCCACGTAGTTGAAGCGGCTGATGAACTTCTGGTTCGTGCGCTCCAGGGCATTGTCGGCGTTGATGTGGTACAGGCGCGCCATGTTTATCAGGCTGAACAGGTAGTCGCCCAGTTCCTCCTCGCTACGCTGCCGGTCGCCCTTCTCGATTTCGGCACGCAGTTCCCCCAGTTCCTCCTGCACCTTCTGCCAGACGTCCTCGCGCTGTTCCCAGTCGAACCCCACGTTGCGGGCCTTCTCCTGGATGCGCTCCGCCTTGATGACGGAAGGCAGGGCCACGGGCACGCCGGAGAGCACCGTCTTGTTGCCGCCCTTCTCCTTCTGCTTAATGAGTTCCCACGACTTCAGCACGTCGCCCGCCGTCTCGGCCACCGCATCGCCGTAGACATGCGGGTGGCGGAAGATGAGTTTGTCGCACAACTTGTGGCACACGTCGGCAATGTCGAACTGCTCCCGTTCCTGCCCTATCTTGGCATAGAACACCACGTGCAGCAGCACGTCGCCCAGTTCCTTGCAGATGTTCCCGGCGTCGTCTCGCATCAGCGCATCGCACAGTTCATACGTTTCCTCTATCGTGTTCGGTCGCAGGCTCTCGTTGGTCTGCTTCCGGTCCCACGGACACTTCTCTCTCAGTTCGTCCATCACGTCGAGCACCCGCCCGAACGCGGCCATTTTTTCTTCTCTTGTATGCATAATGAATGCAAAGATACTTATTTAATTCATAATTCACAATTCATAATTCATAATATTTTTGTAACTTTGCACGAAATTTAATCAAACTACTATGGAATTAGCATCGAAATACAGCCCCACTGAGGTGGAAAGCAAGTGGTACCAGTACTGGCTGGACCACAAACTATTCAGCAGTAGGCCCGACGGCCGCGAACCCTACACCATCGTCATCCCGCCCCCAAACGTGACGGGCGTGCTGCACATGGGCCACATGCTCAACAACACGATTCAGGACATCCTGGTGCGCAAGGCCCGCCTGGACGGCAAGAACGCCTGCTGGGTGCCCGGCACCGACCACGCCTCTATCGCCACCGAGGCCAAGGTCGTGAACAAACTGGCCGCACAGGGCATCCGGAAGCGCGACCTCACCCGCGAGCAGTTCCTCGAACACGCCTGGGACTGGACCCACGAGCACGGCGGCATCATCCTGAAGCAACTGCGCCGCCTGGGCGCCTCCTGCGACTGGGACCGCACGGCCTTCACCATGGACGACGTCCGTTCGGAGAGCGTGCTGAAGGTCTTCGTCGACCTCTACAACAAGGGCCTCATCTACCGCGGCCTGCGCATGGTCAACTGGGACCCCAAGGCCCAGACCGTGCTCTCGACCGAGGAAGTCATCTACCGCGATGAGAAGAGCCACCTCTTCCACCTGAAGTACTATGTAGCCGACGCCGACACAAACCCCGTGAAGCCTACAGGCGAAGAAGGCGAAGTGCTGCATCAGGATGCCGACGGACGCTACTACGCCGTCGTGGCCACCACCCGCCCCGAGACCATCATGGGCGATACGGCCATGTGCATCAACCCCAAGGACCCCAAGAACCAATGGTTGCGTGGTCACAAGGTCATCGTGCCGCTGGTGAACCGCGTCATCCCCGTCATCGAGGACCGCTACGTCGACATCGAGTTCGGTACGGGCTGCCTGAAGGTGACCCCCGCCCACGACGTCAACGACTACGCCCTGGGCAAGACCCACAACCTGGAGACCATCGACATCTTCAACCCCGACGGCACCATCTCCGACCAGAGCCCCCTCTACGTCGGCATGGACCGCATGGACGTGCGCAAGCAGATCGTTGAAGACTTGAAGGCCGCCGGCCTCGTGGAGAAAATCGAGGACTACGACAACAAGGTCGGCTACTCCGAGCGCAACCAGGACACCGCCGTCGAGCCGCGCCTCTGCAAGCAGTGGTTCCTCTCGATGAAGCACTTCGCCGACATCGCCCTGCCCCCCGTGCTCGAAGGCAAGATTAAGTTCTACCCCACCAAGTACGTCAATACCTACCGCAACTGGATGGAGAACATCCAGGACTGGTGCATCAGCCGCCAACTCTGGTGGGGACATCGCATACCGGCTTACTTCCTGCCCACGGCAGAGGAAGAAGAGGAGAAGTTCGTCGTAGCCCTCACGCCCGAAGAAGCCCTGCAGAAGGCACGACAGATAAAGGGCTACGAGCACATCACCATCGACCAACTCCGTCGCGACGAGGACGCCTTGGACACTTGGTTCTCCTCGTGGCTCTGGCCCATCTCGCTGTTCGACGGCATCAACAAGCCCGGCAATGAAGAAATCAAGTACTACTACCCCACTAACGACCTGGTGACGGCCCCCGACATCATCTTCTTCTGGGTTGCCCGCATGATTATGGCTGGCGAGGAATACCTCGGCGACGTACCCTTCCGCAACGTCTACTTCACCGGCGTGGTCCGCGACGAACTGGGCCGCAAGATGTCCAAGTCGCTCGGCAACAGCCCCGACCCCATCGGCCTCATCGAGAAATACGGAGCCGACGGCGTGCGCATGGGCATGCTGCTGGCCGCACCCGCCGGCAACGACATCCTCTTCAAGGAGGACCTCTGCCAGCAGGGCGCAGCCTTCTGCAACAAGATCTGGAACGCCTTCCGCCTCGTACAGGGGTGGCAGCCGGCCGACATCGAGCAACCCGAAAGCAACCGCCAGGCCATCAGTTGGATGAAGGCCGTGCTGCGCACCGAGGTGGCCGACATCAACCGCCAGTACAGTCAGTACCGCCTGAACGAGGCCCTGATGTCCATCTTCAAACTCTTCACCGACGAGTTCTCGGGCTGGTACCTGGAGATGATAAAGCCAGCCTACCAGCAGCCCATCGACTGCCAGACACTCAGCGAGACCCTCGCCATCTTCGAAGACCTGATGAAAGTCATCCACCCCTTCATGCCCTTCATCACCGAGGAACTCTACCAGCACATCGCCGAGCGTAAGCCGGGCGAGAGCATCATGGTCAGCCCCCTCACGCTGGACGCCCCCGGCGAGGCCGACCGTCAATTGCTGGAGCAGTTCGACCAGGCCAAGCAAATCATCAGCGGCGTTCGTGCCGTACGTCAGAGCAAGAACATCGCCCAGCGCGAACCGCTCACATTGGAAGTCGTGAAAGGTCAGGAGTTATCCCTCACTACCATCATTCAGAAGATGGCCGGACTCAGTGCCATCCAGTACGTGGAGAAGAAGAGCGAGGGCACGCAGGCCTTCCTCGTCGGCACGCAGGAGTACGCCGTGCCCCTGGGCAACCTCATCGACACCGAAGCCGAAGCCCAGAAGGCAGAGGCCGAAATCAAACGCCTGCAGGGCTTCATGGCCGGCATCGAGAAGAAACTCCAGAACGAGCGCTTCGTACAGAATGCCCCCGCACAGGTCGTCGAACTGGAGCGCAAGAAGGTGGCCGACGCCCAGAGCAAGATAGCCGCCCTGCAGGAGACCCTCCGGGCCCTGAAGGGCTGAAGCGCCGGCAATCCGCAGAATTCTCTCTGTATACTTTTCTAAAAAAGAAATATCATAATATCATAGATCACCCTTATCACGCTGACGCACAGATGCATAGCGAATGATATTTCCTATGATATTTCTATGATATTATGATATTTCTTTGTGCAAAAACTGGCATTTACACGAAAAACGTCCGCCTCTTTGCAGGTAAATGGGCGGCTCCCCCAGAGGCGGTCACCCATTTTCCCAACCCTTTCACGAATTATTCACGAACCGTTCATAAAGTGAGTTCCACGCGTGGAACTGATGAGTTCCACAGGTGGAACTGAGGGTGTGTCAAAATACTGAAATCATTTTTCAACAACGAATTAAACGAATTAAACGAATTTTTATATTGCTGATAATCAAATTGCTATAAATTCGTGAAATTCGTTTAATTCGTTGTTAAAACAAAAAAGAGAGTATGTCGTGAATTATAACACACCCTCTTAAGATTACTGATCTTCCCCTCCGGTGTTGTTCGTGTTAATCTTCCCATCTGTTGTTACACACCGACCCAAACGCCGTTCTTTTCGCTGTAAAAGGGCGAAAACGAGCAAAGAAATATCATAATATCATAGAAATATCATAGGAAATATCATTCGCTGCATCGCTTTGTTTATCGGGCCTGGACGGCCATTTTATGATATTATGATATTTCTTTTCAGGAAAAATTAGTAAAGGCTCCGATGATTCAAAGAAAGGCCCCCTGCCACTGCATCACGCAGGAGCAAGGGGCCACCCTTACAAAATGATTACTGTTTTACGATACAAAAGATGTTTGAAAGGGTTTTTCTGTATACGGTGGTCAGTGCACGACGGTCTTGCGCCCGTTGCGCAGATAGATGCCCGACTGCGTGGGGGCCTGGACGCGCCGCCCTGCAAGGTCGAACCAGAAGCCGTCCGGGACGGGAAGGTCTGCGGCGGGCTGCACGACAGGCGTTTCGTCGAGGCTGAAGGTCACGCTCTCGCTCCACTGGGAGACGATGTTCTCATCCGTCAGGGCACGCACGCTGAAGGCATAGGTGCTGGTGGGATTGGCATCCTCCACCGTCAGCGACGTCGCCTCCGTGCTCAGCGTCTGCTGCTTGATGCGGCGCGGAGCGCTAGCACGCGTGCCGGCCAGTTCCTCCTCGCTCCAGTTGCCTTCGTACAGGGCCATGTAAGTGATGTACATGCGCGACGAGGGCCGCAGGTCGATGGCACCCGCATCGTAGAGGTCGGTGCAGTGGAAGAGGTAGCGCCCGGCCGTGCTCACCGAGAAGGGAACCGACGTGTAGGTGCTCCACCGTCCGTCGTAGACGAAGCGCACCTCGCCCTCCACCGGCGTGCCCTCGGCAAAGGGGGCAACGTCCACGACCAGCGTCACCTCGCCGCTCTCCGGCACCTGGTAGGCAGCCGTGCGCAGGTAGCCTGCGTCGCTGCTGGTGCCGAAGCGCAGTCCGCCGGGCGACGTGTAGAGTTTCGAGCCGCTCCAGCCGCGGTTTGTCAGGTAGTTGTTCAGGTTGCCGCTGATGTCGGAGAAGCCCGCGCTCGAGGTCACACACTTGGGGAAGTCCTCCCGGAACAGAAGGCACTCCTCCAGGTCGTGCTTCGAGGCCGGTGTCTCGGTCAGTTGCACTTCGTAGTGTGTAGCCAGGTCGACAGCGTCCCAGCGAATCGTGAACGATGTCGCGCTCTGCTTCTCGGCCCGGGGTTCGGGAACGGCCAGTTCGGGGTGCAGGGCGACAAAACTAATCCGCCCGTCCGCCGACTCCTGGATGTTCTCGATGGGTTTGTTCATGAACAGAGTGCGGTCGCTGTTGCGGTTGAACAGGGTGGCAGCGGGTGTCGTGTGGTTGGTGAGCGAGTGGTTGCCCGACGTGCCGGGATAGGGGTCACCGGCCATTCCGCTCCAGTTGTCCACCGTGTTGTTGTCGGCGGGGATGACGGTCAGGCGCTGGTGAGTAGGGTTCATGTTAAGGGTGTTTCCGCGCCAGGCGGCTTCGTCGTAATCGACATGCAACATCAACAGTCCGTGCCCGGGCAGCCCACCGTCCCAGCCGGTGAACTGGCGGTTCTCCAGCAGATAGTATTCGTTAGGCTCCCGGTCATTGTACAGGACGTAAGCCTCCGGGCTCTCAGCAATGGGCTTCATGTCGCTGACACGAATGGGGTCACTTCCCTTCAGCACCGTCGGTTCCAGCCAGCCCGACGCCCACCGTTCGTAGGATGTGTAACCGGCTGGCGTGCGGCTGTTATTGTTGTAACTGCCAGCCGACATCAAGTCCCACGAAGCCATGCCGTAGCCGCCGCTGTACGAGACGTCGTACATGTCGGGCAGGCCCAGGCAGTGGGTGAACTCGTGGCAGGCCGTGCCCACGCCGTCGATGCGTGTGCCCGAGGCGCCCATCAGTTCGCCGCTGCAGCCGTATGTGCCCAGACGCTTGCCGTCGAGCACCAGGTTTTCGTCGTCGATGCTCGACTCATGCGGCCAGATGGTGTTCTCCTCGGCCCCCTGCGCCTCGCAGTAACCGGCATAGATGAAGAAGACCTGGTCGACGGCACC
>JAFSXQ010000124.1 GCA_017444005.1 Bacteroidaceae bacterium
AACTTTCAACTTTCAACTCTCAACTCTCAACTTTCAACTTTCAACTCTCAACTTATCTTATGAATCCGCGCTGTTCGGTACACTTCAGGAAGTCGAGAATGTACTCGGTCTCGGGCGTCATGCCTATCTCCGCCTTCACGCGTTCCACCTTGTCGGCCAGCAGGCCCTCGCCCATGATAATCTGGAAGGTGCGATGCAACTGGTCGATGGTCTCGTGCGAGAAACCGCGACGGCGCAGTCCCACGAGGTTCAGACCGCAGAAACTGGCTGGTTCGCGTGCCGTCATGGTGTAGGGCAGGATGTTCATGTTCACCTTCGAACCGCCGCCCACCATCGTGTAGCCGCCAATGCGGCAGAACTGGTGCACCAGCACGTGGGCACTGAGGATGGCCTTGTCGTCGATGATGACTTCGCCGGCCAACTTCGTACCGTTGCCGATGATGCAGTCGTTGCCGACGATGACGTCGTGGGCCACGTGCATGCCTTCCATCAGCAGGTTGTTCGAGCCCACCACCGTCTTGCCCTTGGCCTTCGTGCCTCGGTTGATGGTCACGTTCTCGCGGATTTTGTTGTTGTCGCCAATCTCGGCCGTGGTTTCTTCGCCCACGAACTTCAGGTCCTGCGGTATGGCGCTGATGACGGCACCGGGGAACACGATGTTGCCGTTGCCGATGCGTGCGCCGTAGAGCACGGTGACGCTGTTCATCAGCGTGTTGTTGTCGCCGATGACCACGTTCTTGTCGATGTAGCAGAAGGGGCCAATCTCGCAGTTCTCGCCAATCTTGGCCTCAGGATGAATATAGGCTAATGGACTTATCATATTTTATTTGTTTTTAATTACTTGTGCCATGAAGGTGGCTTCGGCCACGCAGGTCTCGCCCACGAAGGCGTAGGCCTGCATGGTGCAGATACTATGCGCCATCGGCGACAGCAGTTCGCACTTCATGATGAGGGTGTCGCCGGGCACCACCTTTTGGCGGAAACGGGCGTTGTCGATGCGCAGGAAGTAGGTGCTGTAGCGCTCCGGCTCGTCCAGCAGGTTCAGGATGTACACGCCACCGGCCTGTGCCATAGCCTCCAACTGCAGCACGCCGGGCATGACGGGTTCGTTGGGGAAGTGGCCCTGGAAGAAGGGCTCGTTCGACGTAATGTTCTTGATGCACACCACGCTCTTCTTGTCCAGATGGATGACCTTGTCCACCAGTTGCATGGGATAGCGGTGGGGCAGGAGGGCCTTGACGCCCACGTTGTCGATGACGGCGGGCTTGTTGGGGTTGTAGATGGGAGCCTGCACGTCGAACTTCTTGATTTCCTTGCGCATCAGGCGGGCAAACTTGTTGTTGATGGTGTGCCCGGGACGGGTGGCGATGATGCGGCCCTTCAGCGGACGGCCTATCAGGGCCATGTCGCCGATGATGTCCAGCAACTTGTGGCGGGCGGGTTCGTTCTCCCAGACGAGGGGCTTGTGCTGGATGTACCCCAGTACGTTGGCGTCGTGGTGCTCGGCTCCCGTCTTGTCGCAGAGTTCGTCCAGCGCCTCCTGGGTCGTCTGCCGTTCGTAGATGACGATGGCGTTGTCCAGGTCGCCGCCCTTCACCAGTCCGGCCTTCAGCAGGGGCTCAATCTCGCGGACGAAGACAAACGTGCGTGCCGGGGCAATCTCCGTGTCGAAGCGCTCCATGTTGTCCAGGGTGGCAAACTGACTGCTGATGAACTTCGACTCGAAGTCAATCATCGTC
Organism: Bacteroidaceae bacterium; assembly: GCA_017444005.1. GTDB lineage: Bacteria > Bacteroidota > Bacteroidia > Bacteroidales > Bacteroidaceae > Physcousia. Next base: position 1,740 of record JAFSXQ010000124.1, read on the forward strand.
GTGATGGAGAACTCATCGTCGGGCAACAGCGTGATGCACGAACCCGTCGACTCGTCCTTGATTTCTATCTTGTGGGCGATGATGTAGTAGTTCTTGGGAGCCGTCTGCTCCTGTAGGCCGACGCGCTGAATCTCCTTCACGTAGGGTTCGGCGCTGCCGTCCAGAATGGGGAACTCGGGGCCGTTGACCTGGATGAGGACGTTGTCCACTCCCAGTGCGTAGAGGGCAGACATGCCGTGTTCGATGGTACTCACCCGAACATCCTTCTTGCCCAGCACCGTGCCGCGTGTGGTCTCCACCACGTTGTCGGCAATGGCATCCAGGATGGGCTGTTCAGGCAAGTCGGTACGCTGTATCTTGTATCCGTGATTCTCCGGTGCGGGATTGAACGTTACGGTCAGGTTCAACCCCGTGTGCAGGCCTTTTCCACTGAGGGAAAAACTGCCGTTCAGTGTATGTTGGTTATTGGTCATAATCTAAACTCTCAACTTTCAACTTTCAACTTCGCTTTCAGTTCCTCCAGTTCCTTCTGCATCTGGTAGATCTGTTTGTTCAGGTCGGGCAGCATCTTGAAGACGGCGCTCGACTTCCAGAAGTTGCGGTAGTCGATGGCGGGATAGCCCATGATGGTGGTGCCTTCCTTCTTCACGCTGTTGGGGATGCCCGACTGTGCTCCGGCCATGGTGCGGTCGGCTATCGTGGCGTGTCCGGCAACGCCCACCTGTCCGCCGAACATGCACCACTGGCCCACCTTCGTGCTACCGGCCACGCCTGTCTGCGAACTGATGACGGTGTGCTGTCCCACCTCCACATTGTGGGCTATCTGCACCAGGTTGTCCAACTTCACGCCTCGGCGCACGTAGGTGCTGCCCATCGTGGAGCGGTCGATGCACGTGTTGGCACCCACCTCCACGTTGTCCTCGATGGTGACGATGCCTATCTGCGGAATCTTCTCGTAACCGTCCTCGGCAGGGGCGAAGCCGAAACCGTCGGCACCGATGACGCAACCGGCGTGCAGGATGCAGTTCTGGCCAACCACGCAGTCGTGGTAGATGACGGCGTTCGGGTATATCTCCGTGTTGTTGCCCACTTTGGCGTTCCGGCCGATGGTCACGTGGGGGTGCAGAACCACGCCGTCGCCAATCTCCACGCCTTCGCCGATGGCCACGAAGGGACCGATGTAGCAGTCCTTGCCTATCCGGGCCGAGGGGTCGATGAAGGCCAGCGAGTCGATGCCGACGCGCTTCTCCTGCATGCTCTGGTAGAGTTGCAGCAACTTGGCTACGCTCTCGTAGGCGTCGTCCACGCGGATGAGTGTCGCCTGCGTCTCGCCCTCCAACTGGAAGTCCTTGTTCACGAGCACGATGCTGCTCTTCGTTTCATACAGGTAGTGGGCATACTTCATGTTGGCCAGGAAGGAGATGCAACCCGGACGGCCCTCTTCTATCTTGGCAAAGTCGTTCACCTTCGTCGTGGGATTCCCCTCGACGGTGCCTCCGATGAGGCCTGCTATTTGTTGTGCTGAAAATTCCATCTTATTAAAAATTCATAATTCACAATTCATAATGCATAATTGGGCTACGCCTTCATTCTTGCAATCTCCTGTGCCATCTGTTGCTGCACCTTGTGTGCTTCGCGGGCCGCGGCTTCTGCAAAGTCCTCGCCGTTAGAGGCATAGATGATGGCGCGACTGGAGTTGACGATGAGGCCGCAATCCGGGGTCATGCCATAGCGGCAGACCTCCTCCAGGCTTCCGCCCTGTGCGCCGATGCCGGGCACCAGCAGGAATGCCCGGGGAGCCACCCGACGGATGTCCGTGAACATCTCTCCGCGCGTGGCACCCACGACGTACATCAGATTCTCGTCGTTACCCCATTCCTGACTCTTTCGGATGACTTTCTCGAACAGCCGTTCGCCGTCCTTGTCTTCGGTGAGTTGGAAGTCGAACGAACCCTTGTTGCTGGTCAGCGCCAACAGAATCACCCAGTGGTTTCGGGAATCTCCCTCTTCTTGGGAGAGGGTCGGGGAGAGGCTGATGAAAGGCGTCACGCTGTCCTCGCCCATATAGGGGGCGACGGTCAAGGCATCGACATCGTATTCGCCGAAGAACGTCTGTGCATACATCTTCGAGGTGTTGCCGATGTCGCCGCGCTTGGCGTCGGCGATGATGAACTGGTCGGGGTAGTTTTCGCGGATGTACTTAACGGTCTTTTCAAAAGCCATAAGTCCCTTCACGCCGTGTGCCTCGTAGAAGGCCAGGTTCGGTTTGTAGGCGATGCAGTAGGGCGCCGTGGCGTCCACGATGGCCTTGTTAAACGCAAAGATGGGGTCTTCCTCTGTCAGCAGGTGCTGCGGAATCTTCTTGATGTCGGTGTCTAGGCCCACGCAGAGGAAACTCCTCTTCCGTCGTATATTCTCTATCAATTCTTGTCGTGTCATATCGTTCAATTTTCAACTTTCAATTTTCAATTTTCAACTTCAAAGCGCAGCCTCCTTCATCCGTTCGGCATTCTCGGCCACGATGAGGTGGTCGATGCAGTCCTGTATGTCGCCGTCCATGAAGGCGGAGAGGTTGTATATGGTGTAGCCGATGCGGTGGTCGGTGATGCGCCCCTGCGGATAGTTGTAGGTGCGGATTTTGGCCGAGCGGTCACCGGTGGACACCATCGTCTTGCGGCGGTTGGCGATGTCGTCGATGTACTTCTGGTGCTCCTTGTCGTAGATGAACGTGCGCAGGCGGGCCAGTGCGCGTTCCTTGTTCTTGGGCTGGTCGCGCGTCTCGGTGCATTCGATGAGTATCTCCTCCGTCTCGCCCGTGTTGGGGTTCGTCCACATGTAGCGGGCACGCACGCCCGATTCCACTTTATTCACGTTCTGTCCGCCGGCGCCCTGACTGCGGAACGTGTCCCACTTGATGGCGCCTTCGTTAATCTCCACGTCGAACTCCTCGGCCTCGGGCAGCACAGCCACAGTGGCGGCTGAGGTGTGCACGCGGCCCTGCGTCTCGGTGGCCGGCACGCGCTGTACGCGATGCACGCCCGATTCGTATTTCAGTATGCCGTAGGCGCCTTCGCCGGTGACGGAGAACACGATTTCCTTGTAGCCGCCCGATGCGCCCTCGCTGAAACTCGACACGGAGGTCTTCCAACCCTTCGTCTCGCAGTATTTCGAGTACATGCGGAACAGGTCGCCGGCGAACAGAGCCGCCTCGTCGCCTCCCGTGCCGCCCCGGATTTCCATGATGACGTTCTTGTCGTCCTCGGGGTCGGCGGGGATGAGCAGCAGTTTTATCTCCTCCTCCAGTTCGGGCAGTCGCCGTTCGCTCTGTGCCATTTCCTCGCGCAGCATGTCCTTCGTCTCGGGGTCGTCCTCCAGGGCCAGCATCTCCTTGGCGTCCTGCACGTTCTGCAGGTGTCCCATGTATTCCTTGCGCGCCTCCATGATTTTGCCCAGGTCCTTGTACTCCTTGGTCAGTTTCACGTAGCGCCGTTGGTCGCTTATCACGTTAGGGTCGGTGATGAGCGTCGACACTTCCTCGTATCGCGCCACCAGCCCCTCCAGTCTATCTAAAAGTGAATTATTCTCCATTTATGTTATTTCGCTCTGTGTCGTTGTTATTTCAGTCCCTTTTTCAGTTGTTGGGGTTCCCGCCGGGTGTCCCATAAATCGTCTATCTTTATGTGTTCCTTCTCTATGGTATATATCAATTTGTTTTGTTTGCTTATAACGATGCTGCGGTACTCCTTCTTCATTCCTTTCAGCAAGGGCTCAACTATTCCGGATTGAGGCATGGATTCAAGAACCGTCTCCCATTGGTGTGTGTTGTCCTGGAATTTTTCCAGTGCCCCCTGACCAAATTCCTGTCTGATGTATTTGGCCGCATCAAGCCATGACTGGTATGCTCGTTTCGTCCAGATTATTTTCATGATGCACCTTGTTGCCGTACAAACTCATCCATCATGCTATGTACCTCTTCTTGGGTGAAGTATTCTCCTGCGGCATATTGTGCTTCGGATTCGGCAACGCGCTCGTGTAGTTCCTCGATGGTATAGGGAACTGCTCGTTCCTTTTTAGCGGAAAGTGCTAATAGTTGCTTGGCATACTCCGTGAGTTGCTCTTTCAGCAAGTCCATGTTGTAGTAGCGAGGAATGTCAAGGGATAGGTTAATCGTTGCTGTCATATGTTCCTTCTTTAATCTTTAATACTCAAACGTTCCGTGCTCGCTCTGGATGCAGAGGCTCTTCTTTCCCTCCTCGATGTGGCCGACGATTTGGGCTTCGATGTTGAACGAACGGGAGATTTCGATGACGCGCTGGGCGTCTTCCGGGCTTACGTAAACCTCCATGCGATGGCCCATGTTGAACACCTTGTACATCTCCTGCCAACTGGTCTGGCTCTCCTCCTGGATGATGCGGAACAGCGGCGGAGTGGGGAAGAGGTTGTCCTTCACCACCTTGCAATTCTCGCCCACGAAGTGCAGCACTTTCGTCTGTGCGCCGCCCGTGCAGTGCACCATACCGTGGATGCGGGGACGCATCTCGTCCAGCACCTGGCGGATGACAGGGGCGTAGGTTCTTGTTGGCGACAGCACCAGTTTTCCGGCATCTAACTGTGAATTGTGAATTGTGAATTGTGAATTGAGTTTGAGGCTACCACTGTACACCAGTTCCTCGGGCACGGCGTGGTCGTAACT
>JAFSXQ010000125.1 GCA_017444005.1 Bacteroidaceae bacterium
AGTGATACGCTCCTAATTTTTGAGCAAAAAATTTCACTTACATAATCAAAAATAATGATTCAGGCAATAAAAACGCGGTTGCGCGCGTTTATTGAAAATGAGAAATTGAGAACATGAGAGAATGAGGGATACACGGATGATATATAAGATGTGTAATGGGAGAATGTGGATTGTTCTGCTTTCTCATTTTCTCATGCTCTCATTTTCTCCATCTCTCCACGCCCAGGAGCGCAAGGTGCAGCACCGCCCCTACCTGGACATGCGGCGCCTGCACTGGGGCTTCATGTTCGGCTTGCAGATGCAGGACATGGAACTGAAGAACAACGGATTCGTCGACCCGGGGACGGGCGAGCAGTGGTACGCCGACGTCGACTGCTACAGCCCGGGCTTCACCGTGGGCATACTGGGCGAACTGCGCCTGTCGCAGTACTTTGCCCTGCGCACGACGCCGTCGATGTACTTCGGCCAGAAGCGCATCTGGTTCCACGAGCAGACCAGCGGGCGCGACACCACGCAGGTGCTGAAGTCGGCCTACATAGCCGTGCCCATCAACGTGAAGATGGCCGCACCGCGCTACAACAACTTCCGGCCCTACTTCGTGGCAGGCGCGGCCCCGGCCATCGACCTCACCAGCCACAAGCACCGCGCCATCTCCACCCAGCCCTTCGACTGTTTCATCGAGGTGGGCATGGGCTGCGACATCTATCTGCCCTTCTTCAAACTGATTCCGGAGTTGAAGTTCTCCTTCGGCCTGATGGACATACTGAAGAAGAAGCGCACCGACCTCATCGACGGCTCGCTGATGAAGTACACCAACTCGCTCGACGCCGCCCACACCAAGATGATAACGCTGACGCTCTACTTCGAGTGATCATTCACCTCCGGAAACGGGTCGGTGATTTTGGCAGATAAGATTACTAATCTTTCGTCGATAAGATTACTAATCTTCCGGCCATAAGATTACTAATCTTATCTGCACATTTTCAATAGGGCGTTTTGCGATGCTTCCTGTCGCATGCCGTTTTTGGGCATTTCGATGCAAAAAAACGCGATTCGTACTGCGTATTTCGTAATTATTTAGTACCTTTGCAGTCGCAAAGCGGAAAAGGGAACCGGGTGAAAGTCCCGGACAGTCCCGCTGCTGTGAGTCGCCATCAGGCGGAGCAAACACCGATGTCACTGGGGTGCAGACGCCCTGGGAAGACGTATGCTCCGGGGCGACGAGTCAGAAGACCTGCCGCTGTTTGCCGTCCAACTGATCGGGCCGCGAGGATACGGCCTTGTGGAGAACAACTTATTGTTAAACTAAAAATAAAATAAGAAGGAAAGATGAAAAAGTTTTTCTATCTGGCACTTGCCCTGTGCATGGGCTTTGCCCTGACGTCGTGTTCGGACGACGATGATGATGTAGCAACCCTGACCTTCGAAGGCGAGAAGTGGACCAGCCTCGTTGACAGCCCGCAGTACGGCGGCCAACTGTTGTACGGCGAGGGCAAGGACACCTACGATTGGCGCGACGAGGCCACGGGCCTCAACGGCGGTCTGACCCGCGCCTGGGGCGGTGGCTACGGCTACAGCGAGGGCGGTGTGGCCATCAGCAACTACGTGTGCGACAGCCTCCAGGCACACAGCACCTACACCTACCAGTTGGAGGTGCCCGTGTCGAACGGCTCCAAGAACTTTGCCGTCGTGTACTGCGACGCCAGCCTCAGTTTCGACGAGGGTGTCAGCCGCGTCATCCGTTCGATGGACATCTGCCCCACCACCTATCTGCTGGGCGTGGAGACCTACGGCGACGGCTATGCCGCATCGCTGGCCGAGAGCGGTAACATGACCCTGACCATCACAGCCGACAACGGCAAGACGATGGACGTGGACTTTGCCCGCGACGGCAACATCCTGAAGACCTGGAAGCGCATCGACCTGACATCGCTGGGTGCCGTGAACAAGATTTCGTTCACGATGGACGGCAGCGACCGCTCGGACTGGGGCGTGAAGCATCCCAAGTACTTCGCCCTGGACAACGTGAAGGTGGAACTGAAGTAAAGCATCATTCATAATTTGGAACGACGCTCTATCTGTAGATGTAAGTTGGTCATGCTGCTGGCAGCCCTGGTGCTGTCGGCAGCATGTTCCAATACCCCGGACGACCCCGACGGACAGGAGGTGCGCCTGGCGGGGCAGGGCGTCTTCGTCCTGTGCGAGGGCAACTACCAGGCAGGCAACAGCACGCTGTCGTACTACGACCCTGCGACGCGGACCGTCGAGAACGGCATCTTCCAGCGGGCCAACGGTGCCCGGCTGGGCGACACGGGACAGTCCATCCTGCTGCGCGACGGGGTGCTCTACGTGGCTATGGAGAACAGCGGCATCGTGTGGGCCATTGATGCCGCGACGGGCCGCGTGCGCGGACAACTGACGGCCGGGCAGACCGAGCACATGATAAACCCGCGCTACGTCCACTTCGTCAGCGACGAGCGCGCCTACGTCACCGACCTCTATTCCCCCTACATCACCGTCTTCAACCCCCGCAC
>JAFSXQ010000126.1 GCA_017444005.1 Bacteroidaceae bacterium
AATCTAACGCTCTATTGGGGCTTACCTACGAAATGTACGGATTGCGCTGCGATTCGTACATTTCGTTTTGTAATATCCTATGGGTAAATCGCACGTCTTAGCAGGAAATGAACGAAATCTGCGTAAAAATTTCGTCAAACGAATCTAATTTCGTAATTTTGTTTTCGCTAACCTGAAATCCATGAGAAACTGATGCATAGAATCCTTCTATCATTCCTTCTGCTGATACTGCCTTTCCTCCGGGCCGGAGCACAAGCCTATCGCTTCTATGGTGCCGACCAGTTGTCGAGCACCATGATAACAACGATCGACCAGGATGCCAACGGACTCCTGTGGATAGGCACCGAACACGGACTGAACCGCTTCGACGGCTATAACTTCGTCTACCGTACCACACTGGCCGAGGAGGCCAACGAGACGCGTCCCACGGAGGTCGCCTCGCTGCTTTCCGACAGCGAACAGCGCCTGTGGGTGGGCACGGCGCGCAGCATGTTGCTCTACGACAAAGGCACGGCCAAGTTCCGTGCCGTCAGGTTCCCCGATGGCGTGGAACCGCGCGTTGCCAGCCTGTTGCAACTGCGCGACGGCACGCTGCTGGCCGCTACGGCGGGCTACGGGCTCTACGCGGTCGACCCTGCAAACATGCAGGCCACCAAGGTCGACGGATACGGCGAAGAAGGCGACAACGACTATTTCAACAATCTCTATCAGGCTTCCGACGGATGCGTCTGGCGGTTTGGAACCAGGAACCGCATCACCTGTCGCACAGCGGAGGGCCGGTTGCAAGTCTACCTCTCACCCTGCGGCGCCGTCGTCAGTTTCTTCGAACGCGACAACACCCTGTATGCCCTCTGTCAGCAGGGCCTCCTGCGCCTGAATCACAAGCGGGGCATGGAGCAGATGGACCTGCCCGCTGTGGCCTCCCACTTCAGCCAGGCCACCGTCGACCGCCAGGGCAATCTCTACATCGGCACGCGTGGCGACGGACTCTACTGGATGCCCAGGGGGGCGACGCACGTCCAGCGCTTCCAGGCTACCATCGGTGGCTTCGACCTGTCGCGGGCCCGCATCGAGTCGGTGTTTGTCGACCGTCAGGATAATCTGTGGGTGGGTTGCCAGCAGCGCGGCCTGCTCATGATTCCCCTGCACCGCCGTTCGCTGTTCCAGACGTGGAGTTTTGCAGCACAGCGGCAGGAGACGGGCACATGCGTCTCGGCCATCGTGCCCGGAGAGGGCGGCAACGTCTGGTGTGCCGTGCAGGGCGACGGTGTGTACGGATTCGATGAAATGGGCAAAATTGTGGCCCATCCCCATGCACCGCAAGGGGTGGAAACGCTCTGTCGCGACCGCGATGGGCACTTCTGGCTGGGCACCACCGACGGCCTGTGGGCCTACAACCCCGCGACGGGGCAGGCCTCGCCGGTCGCCAACCTGTCCGAACAGCAGGTCAACACCATCGCCGACCTGGGCAACGGACAACTGGCCGTCTCCACCTTCGGCAACGGACTGTGCATCGTCGACAAGGCCACGCAGGCCGTCGTCCGCCGCCTGACCATGCACGACACCGACACCACGGGGCGCAGCCGCCTGATTAACGACTGGATATTCGATATGGACACCGACCGCCGTGGCCACCTGTGGATAGGCACCTCGTCGGGCATCAGTTGCTACGACCCGCTGTCGGGGTCTTTCAAGACCGAGGGATGGGACGTGCTGGCCGACCGCGAGGCCTGTACGGCACTGCGCGTGCTGCGCAGCGGCGAAGTGCTGCTGGCCACCGAGCAGGGGTTGCAACGATGGACGGCCGACCACCGGTTGATACCTGAACCCAAGACCGAGCCCCTGCAGAACAGCACCATCAGTTACATCGCTGAAGACCGGCAGGGCGACCTCTGGCTCAGCACCAACGACGGCATCTGGCACTGGGCACCCCGGCAGGAGCGGCTGGTGGCCTACGTCGAATCCAACGGCCTGCAGACGCGCGAGTTCGTGCAGGGGGCCGGCCTGCAGACGGCTGACGGCCACATCCTCTTCGGCACGGCCGACGGCATTGCACGCTTCCAGCCCGACAGCCTCCGCCGGCACCGCCCCGTGCAGTCGCAGATTCACCTGACCGCCCTCGTCATCGCTGGCGAACATGCCAACATCCTCACGCGTAGCAACGGCCGCCACGTCATGCAGACGGCGGTCGACTCTTGCCACCAGTTCCAGTTGAGTTACATCGATGCCAGTTTCCAACTTGAGTTCTCGCTACTGGACTTTGCCGATGCCGCCGACGTGGTCTTCGAATACCGCATCGACGGCGAACCGCGCTGGCAAACCACGAGGCGCGGCAGCAACACCGTCGCCTTCAACCATCTGGCACCGGGCAAATACCGGCTCAGCGTGCGGGCCCTGCTGTCCGGTTCGTACACCGACACCGCGACCTACACCATCGAGATTCTTCCGCCCTGGTGGCGGTCGACGTGGGCCTACTGGATGTATGCCCTGCTGTTGCTGGCCCTGCTGGCCTACGCCGCCTATACCTATAGGAAGGATGTACGCCGGCAACTCGATGAGGACAAGATGCAGTTCCTCATCAACGCCACCCACGACATCCGCTCGCCGCTGACCCTCATCCTGTCGCCGCTCGAGAAGTTGCGTGCGCGCTCTTCCGACAAGGACGACCAGGCCGAACTCGACATCATACACCACAACGCGCAGCGCATCCTGGGCCTGGTCAACCAGATACTGGACGTGCGCAAGATCGACCGGCAGCAGATGCAACTCCACCCCCTCGACATCGACCTCACGGCCCTCATCGAGGCCATCTGCCACATGCACGACTTCGCGGCACAGGAGCACCGCTTCACGTTCCGCTTCCTGCACCCCGAACAGCCCGTACACGCCAAGGCCGACCCGCAGCAGTTGGAGAAGGTGGTGGCCAACCTGCTCTCCAATGCCTTCAAATACACCCCCGACGGAGGCGAAATCACCGTGGAACTCACACCGCAGGACGATGCCATACAGTTCTCCGTCACCGACACCGGACCGGGCATCGCACCGGCTGCCATCCCGCACATCTTCGAGCGTTTCTACCAGAGTCGCGAGACGAAGCAGGTGCCCGGCACGGGCATCGGCCTGCACCTGTGCCACATGATTGTGGAGATGCACGGCGGAAAAATCAGTGCCGAGAACCGCACCGACGGGCAGACGGGCAGCCGCTTCACCGTGGTCCTGCCCAACCAGCCCGCAGCATCCGCCGTTCCGCCTGCCGAGACCCCGGCACCGACCGCTAAGCCCGTCGGCAAGATCGAGGGCGGCAGCATACTGGTGGTCGACGACGACACCGACCTCTCGGCCTACGTGGCCCGCGAACTGTCGCCGCACTTCCACTGCCAGACCGCCAAGAACGGCAACGAGGCCCTGCAGACCCTGCTCACCGCACCCGAGGGAGCCTTCTCGGCCGTCGTCTCGGACGTGATGATGCCCGAAATGGACGGCTTCACCCTGCTCCGCCTCATCCGCACCAACACCCGCATCGCCCATCTGCCCGTGGTGATGCTGACCTCGAAGACCGACATCGCCAGCCGCCTCGAGGGCCTGGAGCGCGGAGCCGACGCCTACCTGGCCAAGCCCTTCACCACCAGCGAACTGACGGCCACCCTGCGCAACCTGCTGGCCCAGCGTCAGCGCCTGCGCGGCAAGTACTCCGGAGCGCAGCAGGCCGGAGTGGAACGTGCCGAACTGCCCGAGCAGCGCGGCAACGACGAACTGCTCATGGACCGCATCATGCAGAGCATCAACAAGCACCTGGCCGACAGCGAGTTCAGCGTCGACCAACTGTGCTCGGAGGTCGGCATCAGCCGTGCCCACCTGCACCGCAAGATGAAGGAGATGACCGGCCTGCCCATCACCGAGTTCATCCGCAACATCCGCCTCGAACAGGCCGCACGCCTCCTGCGCGAACAGAAGTTGAACATCACCCAGGTGGCCTACACCGTCGGGTTCTCCAACCTCGGCTACTTCTCCACCATGTTCCGCAAGCACTTTGGCGTGGCTCCACGCGATTTTGTGACAAAAGAGTAAATTTTTGGGACAAATCTTTAAGGTTATTCGCGCGATTATTACTAACTTTGCATCGGTTTCAATCGATTTCACCGAAAAACAACAGATAAATTAACCTAATTACTAACTAAAAACAAAATGCAAATGAAAGCAAGATTACTTTCTTTAGTTACCATGGTCATGATGGCCATCGGTATGCATGCACAGTGGCCGGCTCCCGTGGCTCCCGAAAGCCCCTTCAAGGGTGTGGACTACGAGGCCGACGGCACCACGCTCTACTATATTTATAATGTAGGCTGTGGGCAGTTCGTCACTGGTGCAAACGCGTGGAGTACTCAGATTTCTGTAGGCACCAACAGCGAGCCCACCCTGGAAGTCGTTGTTGAGACGCTGGACGAGGAAGAAGCAGAGTTCTTCCCCGATGCCGTGAAGCTGAGACTGAACCCCAACAAGGAACAGACCGTTAACGGCGATAGCGGTGAGCGCAAATTCACCGGTACCTACCTGTTCCGCGACAGCCAGACCAGCGGCTTCATCGATCACGCTGCACAGTCCGTTTGGTACTGGGTGCTCGAGAAGGCCGAGAGCGGCAACTACTACTGGCATTCGGTTGCCGGCATCGACGAGACCTATCCCGATGCTGCCATCGAGTTCGCTTCTGCTGCAGGCGCCGGTGCTCCCGTTGTCTACAACTCCACCGAGGATGCTGCCAACATCGAGTGGGCATTCATCCCCGTTGAGGGCCTTGACAAGGAGGCCATTCCCGCCTATGCTGAGGCTATGACCCTCTACACGGCCAAACTCGACCTCTACAACACACTGCTGGAGGCCAAGGAGGCTGGCGTCGACACCGACGCTGCCGGTGCTGTCTACAACAACGCTGAGGCTACTGCTGCCGAGCTGAAGGCCGCTGCCAGCAGGCTGAAGTCCGACATCAAGGCCGCTGAGTTCGGCGACAAGTGGGACGGTGCTTCCGAGGACGATCCTCTGGACGTTACCGACGACGTAATGGTGAACCCCAGCTTCGACTTCGACAGCGGTATGGAAGG
>JAFSXQ010000127.1 GCA_017444005.1 Bacteroidaceae bacterium
ATGCTTCGCAGCCGAGCCGATACCTGATGGCGTGTGGGCACGGATGCAGGGCAAGACCTACAAGGAAAACCCTTACATCGGCCGCGACGACCTGCGTCACATCCGCGCCCTGCACTGGGACTACGACAATCAGATGCACGTGGGCGAGATGGTCTGTAACGCCCAGATTGCCGACCGCGTCGTCAGCATCTTGCGTCAGCTCTTCGATGCTAAGTACCCCATCCAACGAATGCTCTTGCCCGACGTATATGATGCAGATGACGAGACTCAGATGCGCGACAACAATTCGTCGTGCTTCTGCTACCGTGCCATTGCGGGCAGCACCAAACTGTCGAAACATGCCCGTGGTTTGGCTATTGACATCAACACGCTCTACAATCCCTACTACAAGGACCGCGCCGACGGCACCCGTTACATTCAGCCCGCCACCGCCAGTGCCTACTGCGACCGCACGTGGGACTTCCCCTACAAGATAGACCACGACGACCTCTGCTTCAAACTTTTCACCGAGGCCGGCTTCGAGTGGGGCGGCGACTGGACATCGTGCAAGGACTACCAGCATTTTGAACTGAAGGAGTAGCGAGAGCAAAGCCAAACTTGTTTGAGTTTTGCCGAGTCGCGAAAGAAGTCGAGCGAATCTCAACTGATTGAGAAATAATATGATGAAACAGAGAATTTCTATATGGGTGTGGGCCACCATCCTCGTAATCTGCGGCACCCGTGTAATGGCACAGACCAACCTCGCCGGGCGCACCTACTACAACGCCAACATCATGGCAGAGGAAATGAACAAACTCACCAAGGATGCCGACAAGGAGATGGCAAAAGCCAAGACAGAGGCCATTGCCAAGTTCGAGAAGGAGAAGGGACGCAAGCCCAACGAGGCGGAGATGGCCGAGATAGATAAGAAAATGGAGGAGGCTCGCCAAATGTTGGAGGCCATAAGGAATGGTATGAGCACCAAGATTACTTTAGAGTTTCGGACGGAGAAGGACGCCGTGATGAGGGCCGACATGAAAATCAGCGACGAGGCCCTGAAGGCCGCCGGCGTAGGTTGGGCAAAACGGAAGATGATGAAGGCCGCATTGGCCATGGCTCCCTCGACGATGAAGGCAACCTACACGATGAAGGGAAACTTGGTCATCATGACGGAAGACGGTGAGCAGGACACGCTGCGCCTGAGTGACGACGGCAAGTACCTCTACGGCAAGTTCGACAAGACGACTAATTTCAAACTGACAAGAACGAAATAATCAGTTTATCCGATGACACAAAAGAAATTATGGGTGATGACCGCTATCCTTGCGATTGTTTGTAGCGCATGGATCATCACCTGTTGTAGCAGCCAAGACGATAATCCTGCTGGGCAGACGGCTGAGTACATACCGAAGGCTCCCGACTACAGTGACCCGACGATGTGGGTGACGGAGGACGGTGATGCGCAAGGCACGGGTGCCGACGTGTTCTATGTTGTATCTCCACCATACAAAGATCTTATCAACGTGGGCGACATCCATAGTTGTGAGCCGTGGCTCTACAGCGAGTGTCTGGCCAAGAATATCGCCGTCAGGGCCGCTGCATGGAGAAAGAACAATTAAAGCAAGAAATATATGAAAATGAAACTCATTTGGATGTTGATATCCTGTCGAGCCAGCTTACGCTCGACAAAGCGAGCAAACTCGTTTTGTGCTCGCTCAATCGAGGCTTTCGCCAAGATGAAGGCCGACGGCTCGCTGCGCCAACTTCATGAGAAGTACGGGCTGATGTATGGGTACTAAATAATACAACAAAGGGAACTAAAAAATCTAAGCCTATGAAGATGAATATCTACGAAGAAGCTAACCGCTGCCTGTTGTGCGAGGACGCTCCCTGCACCAAGGCCTGCGCGACGGGCGACCCGGCACGGGCCATCCGCGCCATCCGTTTCGACAACGGGAAGTTGGCGGGCAGGTGGGTCGCCGAGTGTACTGACGAGGATTTGGAGACAGCCGAAAGGGCGTGCATCCATTATGACAGGCCGATACGCATCAGGGAGATGCTGCGTGCTGTGGTCAGTGAGAAAGTTTCTGTGGACAGGACACAGCCCAGTTTGGAGATTGACTTCTGCGGCATACGCTGCGAGAATCCGTTCTTCCTCGCTTCATCGGCGGTGTGTACGAACTACGAGATGGTGGCCCGCGCCTTCGATGCCGGCTGGGCGGGCGTGTTCTACAAGACCATCTGCATGCAGGAAATCCGTGAGGTGTCGCCCCGTTTCGACGCCTGCCAGCAGGAGGGCAGGGCAGACTTCTACGCCTTCCGCAACATGGAGCAGTTGAGCGAGAATCCCGTGGAGATGGACTTCGACATTCTGCGACGGCTGAAGCAGAATTACCCCACGAAGGTGGTCGTCGCCAGCATCATGGGGCAGACTGAGGAACAGTGGATAGAACTGGCGAAGATGGCCGAGGCGGCGGGCGTGGATGCCGTGGAACTGAACTTCTCGTGTCCGCAGATGCGACTGGCGGGCATGGGCAGCGACGTGGGGCAGAACCCCGAACTGGTGCTGTTCTATACGGCCTACGTGAAACGCAATGTATCCATTCCCGTCATCCCCAAGATGACACCCAACATCACGCAAATCAACCAGCCCGCCACGGCCTCCTACTTCGCCGGTGCCGACGCCATTTCGGCCATCAACACCATCAAGTCGGTGACGATGGGCGACCGTGCCGAGGTCAGCGGTCGCAAAACCATTTCAGGCCTATCGGGGCGTGCGGTCAAGCCCATCGCCCTGCGCTACATCCTGGAGATGGCACAGAATCCCCTTCTCAATGGCTCGCACGGCAAGAAGGTGGAACTGAGCGGCATTGGCGGCATCGAGACTTGGCGCGACGCGCTGGAGTTCATCCAACTGGGTTGCCGCAACGTGCAGGTATGCACCGCCGTGATGCAGTACGGCTACCGCATCATCGACGACCTCACGCTCGGCCTGCAGAACTATCTCATGGAGCGGGGGCTGTCCTCGCTTGATGCCGTTGTCGGCGAGGAGTTGCCGAACTTCGTCACCCCCACCGACCTCGACCGCGAGACCATCGTCTTTCCGAAGATTGACCGCGAGCGGTGCATCGGCTGTGGTCGCTGCTACGTGTCGTGCATGGACGGCGGCCATCAGGCCATCGCCTTCGACCCAGACACCCGTCAGCCCCGCATCGTCGGCACCAAGTGTGTAGGCTGTCACCTCTGCCGACTGGTCTGCCCCACAGGTGCCATCGGCATGACTAAGCGAATCAACAAGAAATAAAATAAGTATATGAAAACCTTGAAACTATGGATGCTCGCCGCCATCCTCGTTTGCGGACTGGCAGCAGTGAGTTACGGGCTATCGTTACGCGAGAAGACTAACGCGCAGGAAGAGAATCCCGTGCAGCAGGTGACGAGTGAGGAACTGATTCGCACGTCGCAGAGTTGGGACGGCGTGGAGTTGCCCGACTACTTCGAGGGCCGCCCGGAGTTGGTGGCCGTGAAGTACGTCTTTCCGGCCGGACAGAAACTGGGCTGGCACCACCATCCCGTGATGAACTATGGCGTGCTGGTGCAGGGCGAACTGACCATCATCGGGCAGGACGGCAAGGAGAAAGTAGTACACGAGGGCGAGGCCGTCGTCGAGATGGTGA
>JAFSXQ010000013.1 GCA_017444005.1 Bacteroidaceae bacterium
ATGGTCTGGTCGGTGCGTGCCAGATGGGCCGTCAGGTAGACGAGCAGGGTGAACAGGACGGTCGTGCTGATGTTGATGACCCACGGATCCCACACGTATCCCCCCACCGGAGCGTACGCGGCTAGGCACAACCATACTCCGAAAAATATGATGGCGTAGCCGATAAATGGCATCCAGCGTGTGTCCTCATTCATGGTCTTCTGTCAATTTCGAAGGTTACGTCTTTTCCGTGATGCGATGGAATGGCCTATCTCTTTACGGCCTCCGGTGTCCAACTCTTGAAGAAGCGCAGAACCTTGTCGTGGTCGTAGCCCTTTCCCTCTTCCAGGAAACTGGAGTCCTGAATGTGAAGGACCTTTCCCGCCTCGTCGAGCACCACGAACACAGGGAAACCGAAACGTTCGGGGTTGCTCAGGCGTGTCAGCATGGCCTTGGCCAAGGCGGCTTTCTTCGCTCCCTCCTTTTTGCGGGGATTGTAGTTCACGTGGATGTAGACGAAGTTCTCGTCGACGACCTTGCTGATGACCGTGTCGTTCGTCACGAACTCGGCAAAGCGCAGGCACCAGGGACACCAGTTGCCGCCCACCTGACAGACCACGAACTTGCCTTCCGACTTGGCTTTTGCCGTAGCCTGCTCTATCTGCTCAATGGGGTTTATGTCTTCGTCATACACCTTTTTCGGTGTCGTCTGGGCATTCATGGCCAGAGCGAAGAATGCGCTCATCAGGGCGGTACTTATCACTTTCTTCATGTCCGATGTCTTCTTATTATTTTTATTGTTTTGGGGACAATGTTAACAGCCTCGCGGCATCAGCGTCCGTAACTTTTCACCAGGCCGCGGATCTTTTCGTTCAGGGCCGTGTTGGCCATCAGTTGTTCGATGGTCAGGTGCATGCGCCACTGCCAGTAGTGGCGCGGGTTGGCCGGCACGTTGATGCGCTCGGCGTCGGGGTCGGGGTAGCGCACCTGCTCGTCGATGGCGAGCCAGTCCTGCAGGCTCAGCAGGCAGAGCATGGAGGGCGACTCCAGGTGGCGGCTGACGATTTCCTCGGCCACGGCTCCCGTCATGGGGTGGGGCGCCTGGCCCTCGTGGTAGAGCATGTTGTTGTAGTACTGCTGGGCCGTCTCGCGCTGTTCGTCCCACCAGCCGCGCATGGTGGGCATGTCGTGGGTGCTGATGGTGGCCACACTGCGGTAGGGGTTCTCCCAGAGGTTGGCAAACTGCTGCCAGGCCTTCTTCGGCATGGTCTGTATCTCCAGGGTCAGTATGCCCAGGCGGTCCATCACCCAGCCCACGCATTCGGGTATCATACCGAGGTCTTCGGCACAGACGAGCATGCGGGTGGCATCCACCAGTTGTGGCAGTTTCTTCATCGACTCGTCGTACCAGAACTGGTTGTGGCGGTGGTGGAAGTAGTGGTCGTGGATGCGGTTGAAAGCGTCCTTCTCCCAGTCGCCCAGGTCTTCGTAAAGGAAGTCGTGCATGGCCACAATGCGCGGGTGGAAGTGGTCGGGCTGCTCCTTATCGCGCAGGAACAGCACGTTGCTGATGAGCGTGTACAGTCCGTCGCGCAACTTCACCGTGTGGGCGTCCTGTTTGTCGCCAAAATGGGCCTGCACCTTGCGCTGTGTGTCGTAGTCGCTGCGGAGGCGGTAGTGGCCGTTCTCCTGCGGTTCCAGGTACAGGCGGCGCACCTCGGCCGTATCGTCACCGAAGATGCGGTGCAGAATGCGGTCCGTGATGTAGGGCTGGGTGTAGGTCTGCTCGCGCCAGGGCAGTCCGTAACTTTCTATCTCCTCCACGGTCATGGGCAGTGCGGGGGCAAAGTGGCCCAGCAGTCCGTGCACGCTGTTGAGGGGAATCTCCCAGATACGGAAGAAACCCAGCACATGGTCGATGCGGTAGGCGTCGAAGTAGCGGGCCATCTTCTCGAAGCGCCGACGCCACCAGCGGCAACCATCCTTGAGCATCGCCTGCCAGTTGTAGGTGGGGAAACCCCAGTTCTGGCCGTTGGTGCTGAAGTAGTCAGGTGGTGCTCCGGCCTGTCCGTCGAGGTTGAAGTAGTGAGGTTCTGTCCAGGCCTCCACGCTGTCGCGACTGATGCCGATGGGAATGTCTCCCTTCAGCGTAACGCCCTTCTCGCGGGCATGGCGTTGCACGTCGCTCAGTTGTTCGTGCAGGATGTACTGAACATAGCAGAAAAAGTCCATTTCATCGGCACTTTCGGCGCCTCGCTTCATCAGTTTCTCCACCGACTTGGCATTGTATGTCCGCAGGGTCTTCCACTGCCGGAAGTTGGGTGTGCCGTAGAAGTCGCGCAGGTAGCAGAAGGCGGCGTAGGGGATGAGCCACTCCTCGTTGTCGGCAAAGAACTGCTTGTAGGCCTTCGTCCCCTTCACGTTCTTCCACTCCTGTCGGAAGAGGCGGTGCAGGTAGTTGCGCTTCGTGTCCATCGCCTTCTCGTAGTCGAGGCTGGCCAAGGCGTTCAACTTCTGCTGTATGCCGCGGTAGGCGGTGCGCATGGCGGCATCCTCCAACTGGGGCAGGGCTTCGAGGTCGGCATAGAGGGGGTGCAGGGCAAAGATGCTGATGCTGTTGTAGGGGTACGAGTCGGTCCACTTGCCCGACAGTGTGGTATCGTTCACGGGCAGTATCTGCAGGGCCCGCATGCCCGTCATGGCCACCCAGTCGACCATGCGCCGCAGGTCGCCGAAGTCGCCCACGCCGTAACTGTGCTCGCTGCGCAGGCTGAAGACGGGAATGACGCATCCGGCTCCGCGCCACGGCGCAAAGGGCAGGCGTACGGGTTCGTCCTCCACCACCAGGGCCATCTGGCGTTCACTTCGGGCCTGGGTCAGCAACCGGTTGTCGTGCAGTTCCCAGGTCGTCTGTCCGCTGGCATTGTCCACGGTTACATATTTATATTCCAGTGTACCGCTCACCTGACTCAGGTCGAGGCTGAAGGCCCATTCGCAGGGGCCGATGGGCGCCAGGCGCAGTTCGCGTCCCTGTTGCCACTCGCCCACCACGGGCTGGCTGCCCAGCACGGCCAGCGTCTGGCCCTCGGGCACCTCCGGGGCAAACACGCGGACGGTGAGTGTGCGCTCGCCATCGGCTGTGGGCCACGGTTGGGTCTCGTGGCGCAGGAAGGCCTCGGTGAAGGCGCTCGAGAACAGGTAGGTCTCGGCGGGCTGGTCGCGCCAGCGGTCGAAAGTCTGCAGGCGCCGGCTATTAGTGATGAGCGGCAACACACGCGGAATGATGTTCCACTCCTGTCGCACGGCTGCCCCCTCCTTGCGTACGGAATAGGTGTAGCGCACCTCCGTGGCACTGCTGGGCACACTGGTCTCGCCGCGCCATACAGCGCCGTCGGTAGTCGACAGTTCCAAGTCCTCGTGATTCTCTTTCCCTGTTTTTGTTATCCATGTCAGACAGGCACGGACACTTTCTCCCCAATTGGTTCGATAAGCAATTTGAAACCCTATATTCATACCGTTTTTACGTTTATTTCTATGCAAACTTACGAAATAACGAGAGAAAAGCCAAATTTATTGGAATTATTTTACTATCTTCGTGCCATTAAACCCGAAGAATATGAAGAAAACACTGCTATTAGGGCTGGCAATGGTCGCTGCGAGCGGCATGGCCCAGCGCACGGAGACCCTGCTGAGGGAGGGTTGGAGTTTCTTACGCAACCCCATGACTAATGCGGACATGACGCCCGAGGTCGTGGAGGTTCCGCACGACTGGGCCATAGCAGGCCCGTTCGACAAGAAGTGGGACCTGCAGGTGGTGCGCATCGAACAGAACGGCGAGAAGGAGGCCACGGAGAAGAGCGGCCGCTCGGGCTCCCTGCCCTGGATAGGCAGTGGGGCGTACAGTCGCACGTTCACCATCCCCGAGGGCTTCCGCGGACATGCCGAACTGCAGTTCGACGGCGCCATGTCGGAGCCCACGGTCTATGTCAACGACCAGTTGGCCGGCAATTGGGCCTACGGTTACAACGCCTTCCGCCTAGATATCACCTCTCTGGTGAAGCCGGGCGAGAACCGCTTGCGCGTGACCTTGCAGAATCGCGAGGAGAGTTCGCGCTGGTACCCCGGTGCAGGTCTGTACCGCCCCGTGCGGCTGGTACTGACCCCGACGATGCACATCGACGACTGGAGCCTCTTTGCCCGCACCGTCGGCATCGACAAGGGGCAGGCCAACGTGCAGGTGGACTTGCAGGTCGTGTCCGTCCAGCCGGAGAGCCGCTACGCGCTGTCGCTGGTGGATGCTGAAGGTACGGAGGTAGCCGCCGTGAAGCCTACGCTCGTCGGCACGGAGGGTCGCCTGCATGCAAGCCTGAAGGTCCGGGAACCGCACCTGTGGTCGCCGGAGTCGCCATACCTCTATAAATTAATAGCACGACTGATGGACGGGCAGGGCAAAATTGTCGATGAAATGGGCACAAATGTGGGCATACGCACCGTCCGCGTCAGTCGCGAAGGCGGTTTCCAGTTGAACGGGCAGACGCGTAAACTGAAGGGCGTATGCCTGCACCACGACCTCGGTCCCCTGGGTGCCGCCGTCAACAGTGCAGCCCTCATTCGCCAGATAAAGATAATGAAGGACATGGGTTGTGACGCCATACGCACGAGCCACAACATGCCGAGCCGCTGGCAGATGGAGATTTGCGACTCGCTGGGCATGATGGTAATGGCCGAGTCGTTCGACATGTGGGTGTACCCCAAGTGCAAGAACGGCTATGCGCGCTTCTTCCACGAGTGGGCCGACCGCGACATCACCAACCTGGTGCTCTCCAACCGCAACCATCCCTCCATTGTCATGTGGAGTATCGGTAACGAGATACCCGAGCAGTGGAGCGAGGAGGGCCGACAGATAGCCATCCGCCTGCAGGGCCTGTGCCACGGCCTCGATCCCACGCGCCCCGTCACACAGGGTATGGACCGCATCGACCAGGCCATGAACAGCGGTTTCGCTCAGGTCATGGAGGTTCCCGGCATGAACTATCGCCTGCATCGCTACCAGGCCGCCTACGACCGCCTGCAACACGGTTTCCTGCTGGGTTCCGAGACGGCCTCGACGGTCAGTTCGCGCAGCGTCTACTACTTCCCTGTCACGCCCACGGACAAGGGCAAGCACCCCGACGGACAATGCTCGGGCTACGATGTGGAATGGTGCTCGTGGTCGAACCTGCCCGACGACGACTGGCGCTGGCAGGACGACAAGCCGTGGGTCATCGGCGAGTTTGTATGGACGGGCTTCGACTACCTGGGTGAACCCACGCCCTACGACGAATACTGGCCTTCGCGCTCCAGTTACTTCGGCATCTGCGACCTGGCCGGACTGCCCAAGGACCGCTATTACCTCTACCGTTCGCACTGGAACACCCGTGAGCACACCATCCACCTGCTGCCGCACTGGACGTGGGGCAAGGAGCGCCGCGGACAGGTGACGCCCGTCTACTGCTACACCGACTATCCCACGGGCGAACTCTTCGTCAACGGCAAGAGCCAGGGGCGCATCACGAAGAACCCGGCCGAACGGCTCGACCGCTATCGCCTGCGCTGGAACGAGGTGAAGTACGAACCGGGCGAACTGCGCGTGGTGGTCTACGACGCGGACGGCAAGCAGGCCGGCGAGCAAGTGTTGCGCACGGCCGACAAACCGGCACAACTGAAACTCGATGTCTGGACACAGCACGATGGTGCCTTCTATTTGCAGGCCGACGGCGACGACCTGGCCTTCGTCACCGTGTCGCTGACCGACAAGAAGGGCACGCTCATCCCCGATGCCGACGACCAACTGATCTTCGAGGTCACGGGCAACGGCCGTTTCGAGGGCGTATGCAACGGCGATGCCACCAGTCTGGAGTCCTTCAAGCAGCCCACGATGCGGCTCTTCAAGGGCCAACTCGTCGTTGTCGTCCGCAGTACGCGACAAACCGGCTCCCTCACGCTCCGTGTCAGTGATGCACGTCGCAAACTCTCGAAGACCGTGACCCTGTCCGTAGGCAATCCTGCCAATTCCTGAACAACCAAACGACTAACCCCCTAAACAACTAATACTATGGCAAACAGATTTATTTTGAACGAAGTTTCGTACTTCGGA
>JAFSXQ010000128.1 GCA_017444005.1 Bacteroidaceae bacterium
CGGTACCCTCGAGCCGCTGAAAGCCAAGCACATAGATACCGGTATGGGCTTCGAGCGCCTCTGTATGGTTATGCAGGGCAAGAAGTCGAACTACGACACCGATGTCTTCCAGCCTCTCATTCAGGAAATTGCACGCAAGGCTGCGGCCGTTTACGGCAAGAACGAGGATGCCGACATCGCTATGCGCGTCTGCGCCGACCATCTTCGTGCCGTCAGCTTCTCCATCGCCGACGGGCAGCTGCCGTCGAATGCCAAGGCCGGCTATGTCATCCGCCGCATCCTGCGCCGCGCCGTGCGCTACGGCTACACGTTCCTGGGCCAGAAGGAGGCCTTCATGTACCGTCTGCTGCCCGTGCTCATCCAAGAGATGGGCGAAACGTACCCCGAACTGGAGGCACAGAAGGAACTCATCGCGAAGGTGATGAAGGAGGAGGAAGACAGTTTCCTGCGCACGCTGGAGACGGGCATCCGCCTGCTGGACGGTGTCATGCAGGAGACCAAGAAGCAGGGCAAGACCGTCATCGACGGCGAACGCGCCTTCACGCTCTTCGACACCTACGGATTCCCCCTCGACCTGACGCAACTCATCTGCCGCGAGAACGGACTCACGGTCGACGAAGAGGGCTTCCAGGTGGAGATGCAGAAACAGAAGGAGCGCGCCCGCAACGCCGCCAAGGTGGAGGCCGACGACTGGGTGGAAGTTGAAAGTTTAAAGTTGAAAGTTGAAAGTTTCGCCTCTGGCGAGGAGCAAACTGACAACAACGGCGAAGCCCAACTTTCAACTCTCAACTCTCAACTTTCAACTAAATTCCTGGGTTGGGACATGACCGAGAGCGAGTGCCGCATCGTGCGCTACCGCCAGGTGGTGCAGAAGAAGCAGACCTACTACCAACTGGTGCTCGACCAGACGCCGTTCTATGCCGAGAAGGGCGGTCAGGTGGGCGACCGCGGCGTGCTCGTCAGCGAGAACGAGACGATAGACATCATCGACACGAAGTCGGAGAACGGACTGACGGTGCACATCGCCAAGACGCTGCCCAAGCAGCCCGAGGCACCGTTCATGGCCTGCGTCGACGTCGACCTGCGCCGCGCCTGCGAGGCTAACCACACGGCCACCCACCTCCTCGACCAGGCCCTGCGCCAGGTGCTGGGCACCCACGTCGAGCAGAAGGGCTCGCTCGTGACGCCCGACTACCTGCGCTTCGACTTCTCGCACTTCCAGAAGGTCACCGACGAGGAACTGCGCCAGGTGGAGCGGCTGGTGAACGAGAAGATTCGCCGGAACATCCCCTTGCAGGACCACCGCGACATGCCCATCGAGGAAGCCAAGAAACTCGGCGCCATCGCCCTCTTCGGTGAGAAGTACGGCGACCATGTGCGCGTCGTGCAGTTCGGCGACAGCGTGGAGTTCTGTGGCGGTTGCCACGCCAAGAGCACGGGCCAACTGGGCATGGTGAAGATACTCAGCGAGAGCAGCGTGGCCGCCGGCGTGCGCCGCATCGAGGCCATCACGGGCCAGAAGGTGGAGGAAATGATGTACCAGATCAACGATACGATAAACGAACTACGCCACCTCTTCAACAACACGCCCGACCTGCAGGGCGCCATCCAGAAGTTCCTGGGCGAGAACCAGCAACTGAAGGCCCAAATCGAGGCCAGCATGAAGGAGAAGGCCCAGCAACTGAAGCAGTCCATGAAGGAGAAGGCACAGGACGTGGGCGGCATCGCCGTGATGAAGTCCGTCGTGCCCGCCATGAGCCCCGACTACGTGAAGGATATCGCCTTCCAGTTGCGCGCCGAGGTGCCCAATGCGCTCGTCGTCATCGGCAGTCTGAACGAGGGCAAGCCCATGCTGACGGCAGCCGCCTCGGACAGCCTCGTCGAGCAGGGAGTGAACATCGGCAAGAACATCCGCGAGGCTGCCCAACTCATTCAGGGCGGTGGCGGTGGTCAGCCCCACTTCGCCACAGCCGGCGGAAAGAACCCCGAAGGACTCATCTCCGCCGTCGATAAATTGGTGGAACTGCTGACAGCATAGGAAGAACTAGGAGAAACTAGGATAGCCTAGGATTTCCTAGGACGACCCAGGCCTTCCTAGGGCAACCTAGAGAATCCTACTAAAGGCCTAGACTAGGATAAAAAAGGGAGCCGTTTGGCTCCCTTTTTTTATTCCTTTTCTTCGTTGTATCTGAGCATCAGTTGATAGCAGGCTTTCGGGTCGAAACCGCGCGCCTGGGCGTAGGCCTCGGCCATCAGGCGGCGCTGGCGGTCGGTGGCGGGCAGGCGTTCGGCAAAGTTCTGGCACCCCTTGACGATGTCCACCGTGCCGAAGCGCAGGCGGTTGAGGTCGATGAGTTCCACGCGGTCGCCGTCGCCGAAGAGTATGTTGCCGCGCGAAAGGTCCTGATGTACCATACCCTCGTTGTGCAGCCGGGCTACGGTCTGGGCTATGAGGCGCAGGTAGTGCTCTTCTAGTTTCACTAGATGCTCTAGATTACCTAGATTGCCTAGAGAGTATAGTTTATCTAGTCCTATCAGATCTGCATAAGTGTAGGGGCAGCGCGAGCGTTCCGAAACGAAATAACTGCGGCCCATGAGCAGGCCGTTGCGCTCCGTCTGCCAGGCTACGGGACGGGGAGTGGCTATGCCTTTCGAGAGGAGCAACTGGGCATATTCGTAACTGCGTTGCGCCTTCGACTTGCGCAGGAACCCGTAGACCAGACGGTTCAGCGGATTGGGAACGGCGAACTGTTTGACGACATACTCGTGGCCGTGAAATGGGAGGATGCGCAGTTCGTTGCGCCGCTTGTAGATGGCGGCTCCATCACCATTGTCGAAGTGGACGGGCAGGGCGTGGACAAAATAGTTCATGCCCTGCGGAGTATCGGGCACCACCACTGTGCGGCGCGGATGCAGCAGCCGGTACAGGCAGTTCGTCAGGCTCGTCAGACTGCGATGATAGCGCAGGGGGCCGCCGTACTCGCGTTCGTAGAGTTCGGGATGGCGCCGGTTGACGATGTCGATGACCTCGCGGATGCGGTGGCGCAGGCGATGCCGCTTGGAGGTTCCATGCTGGCGATAGTGGAACTCGATGTCGGGCAGGCGCACCACCCGGCCGCCGTCCTCCAGCATCGACAGCCAAAACTCCCAGTCCTCGCGGGTGGGCACTTCGGGGCAGTAGCCGCCCACGCGCTCCCAGTCCTCGCGGCGATACATGGCGCAGGCGTCGATGATGTTCTTGCGGGCCAGCAGGTGCAGGCTGTAGGGGGGATGATGAATCTCGCCCGTGCGCAGCCCGAACTCGTCGGTACGCGGACAGACCACCTTCACCTCCGCATCGCTCTCCATCACCTCCACAGCGTGGCTGACGTAGGTGGGTTCCACCAGATTGTCGGCATCGATGGGCAGGATATACTTCCCCTGGGCTTGCCGGATGAGATTGTTGCGCGCAGCCGAAGCCCCCTGGTTGGGCTGGCTGAACAGGCGGATGCGCTGGTCCTCAGCGGCGAACCGGCGGGCAATCGGCATGCTGCCGTCGGTCGATCCGTCGTCCATGAGCAGAATCTCCAGTCGGGGATACCGGATGGCCAGTATCGACTGCATGGTCTCGGCCAAGAAAGCCTCGGCGTTGTAGACGGGCACTATGATGGAGACCAGGGGTTGCTGGTCAGAGTTTCTGGATTCCATTCTTACAGATATATTGGTTCTCGGCCTGACGCTGGCGCATGAGGGCCTGGTTCTCGCTCTGGTCGGCCCAACTGGCCGGATGCCACAGGTGGTACTGCACGGCGCGGTTGCGCACGGATGCCAGGCGGACACCCATGCCGCGAAGGCGCCACAGCAGGTCGACGTCCTCGCCGATGGCCGGGCGGTTATAGTCCTCGTCGAAGCCGTTGATGAGGCGCAGGGCCTGGCGCGAAACGGACATGTTGCATCCCGTCAGCGAATGGGCCTGCCGACTGGGGAACAGGCGTCCCGGCAGACTGTCGGACGGCACGTACAGGGCTTCCTCGATGTGGCTGACACGGCCCGTAAACAGTTGGCGGAACAGGGCGCGCGGCACATCGCGAACGTCCATCTGTCCGGCCAGCAGGCGCTCCGTCAGCGACTGAGGCAGACGCACCCGCTTGCCTGCCACAACGACGTCGTCAGCCGCCATGCGGATGTGTTCTTCCATGAAGTGGGGATGCAACAGACAGTCGCCGTCGATGAAGACGAGCCAGTCGCTTTGGGCCGCCTCAACGGCGCGGTTCAGGGCCAGTTCCTTGCGCCAGCCCGTATCGGGCTGTGTCAGGTGCTGGTGCGGTTGAAGGAAAGGGTGCGAGGCCACGAAGCGGGCCATATCCTCATGTTCGGCATCCTCCGAGATGATGACCTCGAAGTCCTGCTCCGTCTGCCACTGTAGCGAGTCGAGCACAGCGCGCAGGAAGGGGATGTTGTCGTAGACCGATATGATGAGTGTTGCCTTCAATTCTTCAATCTTTCAATCCTTCAATTCTTAAATCTTGTCCAGCCCGCGGGTCAGTTTCAGCCAGTAGTACTTCAGGGGATTCTTGTATTTCAACTGTTTCCAGGGCCTGCTGCCGTGCGGGCGGTGCAGGACGGGCAGCGACGTGTAGAGATAGTTGTGCAGCCCCGACTCCAAGGAACGGTGCGAGATGGTGACGTCGAACCACGACTTCGACGGGTCCAGTTGGTCGAAGTCGACGCGCCGCAGGAGTTCCGGCGTCAGCAACGAGCAGCAGAACGAGCAGTGGCGACGGGTGTCGACGACCCGGTTCTCCATACCCTTGGCATAGAGGTAGGGGTAGTTTATCGCTCCTGTCTCGTCCACCGTCACCGAGGCTACAATGCCTGCATCCGTGTGTTCCACGGCCCCTTGCCAAAGGCCTTGCAGCGTGTCGGGCCGCACGGTGACGTCGCTCTCCACGATGAGCAGGGCAGCATCCTCCTGGAGGCACATCCTGCGCTCGCGTTGCAGGACGAGCAAGTAGTTGGGCGAGGGGTGCTGGGTCAGGTCCGAAAGGTTCATCAGTTGGAAACCCGACTCGCGGCTCGCTTCCTCCAGTCGGCGGGTGTTCTCATCCGTCGAGTAGTCGTTGTAGATGGTGTACGTATGGGGCACGTCCAGCCGGGATGCCAAGACGGCACGCACCGTCGCCAGCGTCTGGTCGATGTTGTCCTTTACGGGAGTGATGATGTGTATTTTCTTCATTTCGCGGGCAAAGTTACAAATAAAATCCAAATTTTTCGTAACTTTGCTACCCGAAAACACGAAAAACATGGAAATAACGTTTAAAGCAGCCCTGTTCGACCTTGACGGGGTGATATTGGACACCGAAGGACAGTACAGTCAGTTCTGGGGACAGATGGGCCGGGAATACCGGCCCGACGTGCCCGACTTCAGTCAGCGCATCAAGGGCCAGACGCTGGTGCAGATATTCGGCGCATGGATTACCGACCCCGTCCAGCAGGCCGAAATCACCCGTCGGCTCGATGCGTTCGAGGCCGGGATGCACTATAATTATATAAAAGGAACGCGCGCGTACGTGGAAGAACTGCGCCGGCGAGGCATACGGACGGCCATCGTCACCAGTTCGAACCGGCCGAAGATGGAAAGCGTCTTCCGCGCACGGCCCGAACTGCCCCAACTGTTCGACCGCATACTGACGGCCGAGGACTTCACGGAAAGCAAACCCTCGCCCCAGTGCTACCTGCGGGCGGCCGAGGCGTTCGGCGTGGACATCAAGGAGTGCGTGGTCTTCGAGGACAGCATCAACGGGCTGAAGGCCGGACGGGCCAGTGGAGCCTACGTCGTGGCTCTGGCCACCACGAACCCCAGGGAGGTAGTAGCGCCGTTGGCGGACGAGGTGATTGATAACTTTCTGGGATTGCCCAGGACATCCTAGGCCTTCCTGGGAAATCCTATAAAACAAAAAGACTATGAAGTTTGTCGTCGACGATAAGATACCCTTCATCCAAGGCCAGGCCGAACGCCTTGCCGACGAGGTGGTGTACCTGCCCGGAGCAGCCATCGCGCCCGATGATGTCCGCGATGCCGATGCCCTGGTTGTCCGCACGCGCACGCTGTGCAACCGCCAGTTGCTGGAGGGCAGTCGCGTGCGCTTCATCGCTACGGC
>JAFSXQ010000129.1 GCA_017444005.1 Bacteroidaceae bacterium
GGACATCAATTTCCTCTTCTACACCCTGCCGTGGGCCGGACAGGACATCCGCGACACGGACTGGTACGTCCGGCAACGCGATTCCGTGCTGCGCCAGAACATCCCCGGCGCCCAGGAGGGCCAGTGGATGCAGACCTCGCGCGGCGACGACGGCAGCCCCGTGGTGTGGCCCATGTTGCGACGCACCGCCGAGGGCGACCAGGTGGAGATTCGCGGCCTGTGGGATATGCACGGCGGCTTCATGGGCGGCCCGTTTGTGGCCCATGTCCGGGTGGACTCGGCGGAGCACACGGTCGTGGTGGCCGAAGGCTTTGTATTCTCCCCCAACACGGCTAAGCGCGACCTCCTGCGCAGCATTGAGGCGGGTTTGCGTACCCTGAAACGGGCGACTCCTGCAAAGCCCGTTTGAGATTCGTTGCATTAAAAGTTGCACAAACGACGGAAAATCGCTATCTTTGTCCTCATGAAACGAATAATGTCGATACTCTCATGGACGCTGGTTTTGGCGTTCACGGACATAGAATCCCTGCTGGCTCAGCCCAGAATGGTGGCGGATACCCCCCAGCAGAAGGTGGGCGAAATCGTATGGCAGAACCCCAAGAATGTTGTGTTCACCATCCGGAACAAGGGCAACCAGCCGCTAAGGATCAGTGAGGTGCATCCGTCTTGTGGATGCGTCAAGGTGGACTTCCCGGAGACGGTGGCAGCGGGTGGAACGGGGACGATAACGGCAACCTACAATGCGGCCATGTTAGGTACGTTCTATCGGGAACTTGCGGTGTACACGAACGAGCAGGACGAACCCTATTATCTGGGCTTTCAGGGCCGCGTCGTAGAGTCGGCACTCGACTACGACGGTGACTTCCCCATCGACTTGGGAAATGTCCGCCTGAGTACGAATTACGTCGAGTTCGACGATGTGAACAAGGGTGACCGTCCGGTGGTGGAACTGCAGGTGGCAAATCTGGAGCACGGTACTTACACCCCCCAGTTGATGCACCTGCCGAACTATCTGACAGCGGAATACGTCCCAGACATCATACAGCAGGGGCGCGTGGGGAAAATCCGACTGACGCTGAACAGCGACAAACTCTTTCTGGACGGACTGAACCAGACATCGGTTTACCTGGCTCGTTACATGGGCGACAAGGTGAGCGACGAGAACGAAATCGTGGTGTCGGCAGTGCTGTTACCTGCCTTCCGCAACCTGACGGCAGAGCGCTTGGAGTCGGCTCCGCATATCGTCCTCATGGATGGGAATGAGATGATAGAGGACGAGATAACCATGACGATTCCGCCCAAGAAGAAGTCGATAACGAAGGTCATCAATGTGACAAACATTGGCGAGGAAACTCTCAC
The DNA here is from genome assembly GCA_017444005.1 of Bacteroidaceae bacterium. Taxonomy (GTDB): domain Bacteria; phylum Bacteroidota; class Bacteroidia; order Bacteroidales; family Bacteroidaceae; genus Physcousia. The sequence goes on from JAFSXQ010000129.1 coordinate 1,360, forward strand.
CGTAAGTGCTGTGCAGGTGTTCAACCGGGCGATGACGGTGAATCTGGGCGACCGCAACATTCCGCCTCACGGTACGACGAAACTGAAGATTACGCTCGATGCCAAGGAACTGAAACGGGCGAAGAGCGGTCCCCGACTGTTGCTCATCAGCAACGATCCGCGACATGCCAAGACGGTGTTGAACATAAACGTAGAAGAATAGCCATGGAACATCCGGAAAATAGTGAAGAATACAAGGGCCTGCAGGTGAATAGCGGCGTGGGTCCGGTGTCGATAGTGAATCCCTACCTGAAGCGCGGACGTTTTGCCCGGCGCCGACTGACGGCCGACGACTATGTGGAGGGCATCCTGAAGGGCGACTCGGCCATCCTGGGACAGGCCGTCACGCTGGTGGAGAGTACGAATCCCGACCATCAGCAGGTGGCGCAGGAGGTCATCGAGAAGTGTCTGCCCCACAGCGGCAATTCGGTGCGCATCGGCATCAGCGGCGTGCCCGGAGCCGGCAAGAGCACCAGCATCGACGAGTTCGGTATCCACGTGCTGAAGCAGTACGGGGGCAAACTGGCCGTCCTGGCCATCGACCCCAGTTCGGAACGTACGAAGGGCAGCATCCTGGGCGATAAGACGCGCATGGAGAAACTCTCCGTCCACCCCGATTCGTTCATCCGTCCCAGTCCCTCGGCCGGTTCGCTGGGCGGTGTGGCCCGAAAGACCCGCGAGACCATCATCCTGTGCGAGGCCGCGGGCTACGACAAGATATTCGTGGAGACGGTGGGCGTCGGGCAGAGCGAGACGGCCTGCCACTCAATGGTCGACTTCTTCCTGCTCATCCAACTGGCAGGCACGGGCGACGAATTGCAGGGCATCAAGCGCGGCATCATGGAAATGGCCGACGGCATCGTCATCAACAAGTGCGATGGCAACAACGTGGAGAAGTGCCAGTTGGCCGCCAATCACTTCCGCAACGCCCTGCATCTGTTTCCGCCCACCGAGAGCGGCTGGATGCCCCGGGTGCTCTGCTATTCCGGCTTCTACGGGCTGGGCATCAAGGAGGTCTGGGACATGATATACGAGTATGTCGACTTTGTGAAGAAGAACGGTTACTTCGACTACCGGCGCAACGAGCAGGCGAAGTACTGGATGTACGAAAGCATCAACGAACAACTTCGCAACAACTTCTACCAGAATCCGACGATAGAGGACATGCTCCGGCTCTCAGAGCAGAGCGTGCTGCGAGGCGAGAAGACGTCATTCGTCGCTGCCAAGCAGTTGCTCGACACGTACTTTGCACTCCTCCATTAACCAGGTGGGCGTGCTGGTGGCACCACAGATGCCAACGGAATCGCAATCGGTCAGCCAACGGGGTTCTATCTCGTTGGCTGCACTTATCATATAACTTTGGCTGTTGACGCGCTGGCACTCGCTGAACAGGACGCGCCCGTTCGACGACTTCTTGCCGCAGACGAAGAGCACCACGTCGTGGCGCGAGGCGAACTCGCGGATGTGGGGCATGCGGTTGGCCACCTGACGGCAGATGGTGTCGTAGTAGCGGAACGTGGCGGTGGGGGCGATGTGTGCTTCGATGTATTCGACGATGTGGCGGAACTCGTCCAGTGGCTTGGTCGTCTGGCTGTAGAGGCAAATGTCTCGTGAGAAGTCCAGCGTCGCCACGTCCTCGGGCTTCTCGATGACGATAGCCGTACCTTCGGTCTGTCCCACAAGGCCCAGCACCTCGGCGTGTCCGGGTTTCCCGAAGATGACGATCTGCTTCGTGTGGTCGGGGTCGGCATCGTATTCGCGTTTGATGCGCTCTTGCAGATGCAAGACCACGGGACAGGTGGCATCGATGATGTCGATGTGGTTCTTCTGGGCCTGCTGGTAGGTCTGTGGCGGCTCGCCGTGTGCGCGGAGCAATACGGTGGCATCGTGCAACTTGTCGTACTCGTCGTGTCCGATGGTGATGAGACCCATCTGTTGCAGCCGGTCGCACTCCATCGAGTTGTGCACGATGTCGCCCAGGCAGTACAGCGGACGGGTGTTGTCCTGCAGCACTTCCTCGGCCTTCCCGATGGCTCGTGTCACACCGAAGCAGAAACCACTGCCCGTGTCAATCTCTACGTTCATGCTTTATAGGTCTTATGGGTTGTTCTAGGTCATCCTAGGATTTCCTAGGTCTTCCTAAGTCTATAGGGTTGCCCTCTCGTACTCCCGCAGCAACCACTGCTTCTGTTCCTCGATGGTCATGTGGCTGTTATCCAGTACCAGTGCATCCGGCGCCTGGCGCAGGGGACTGATGTCGCGGTGCGTGTCGATGTAGTCGCGCTCCTCCACGTTGTGCAGAATCTCCTGCATGTCGCACGCTTCGCCCTTGGCCGTCAGTTCGTCGTAGCGGCGCTGGGCGCGGATCTCGGCGCTGGCCGTCACGAATATCTTCAGTTCGGCCTGGGGGAACACGGTGGTGCCGATGTCACGCCCGTCCATGATGATGCCACCCTCCTGGCCCATCCGCTGCTGTTGGCGCACCATCTCCTCGCGTACGAAACCCAGTGCGGCGATGGGGCTCACATGGTTGCTCACCTCCAGGGTGCGAATGCGGTCCTCCACGCGCACGCCATTAAGATAGGTATCCGGGCGCCCGCGCTCGGGATTGAACTGGAAGGAGATTTCGATGTTCTTCATCTCCTGTCGCAGTCGTTCCTCGTCGATGTGTCCGTCCTGCTGTATGATGTGGTTGTCCAGTGCGTACAAAGTTACGGTGCGGTACATGGCGCCGCTGTCTACGTAGACGTAGCCTATTTCGCGGGCCAAGTCCTTGGCCATTGTGCTCTTTCCGCACGATGAGTAGCCGTCGATGGCAATGGTTATCTTCTTCATCTCTCTTCTCTATATTTATATAGGTCTTATAGGTCCTATAGGTCTCATAAACTGTACCCCAGGCTCACGGCCAGGGTGGGGGCGCTGACGTGGTATTTGGCATAGGCTAGTCCGAGTTTGAAGCCCTTGATGTTGAGGCCGGCACCGAAGGTCAGACCTGCGGCGTGACTGCTTCCGGCAGCCTTCATCTCGTAGGCGCGGCGGAAGTTGTAGCCGGCAGCGATGTAGAACTGTTCGGAGGGTATGATGTCGATGCCCAGGTCGAAGTGGTTCATCAGTATGTTGCCGCCCTTGGGCTCTTTGCCGACGTGATAGTAGTACTTCTTGCTCCAGCGGGTGAGGTCGACCATTGTCAGGGTGAAGCGTATGGGAGCGTGTCCCAGGCTTTTTGAGAAACCCACTTGCAGGTCGAAGGGTAGCCGCTCGTGGTCGTCGCCGTATGCCTTCACCTGTCCGCCCAGGTTCGCCGCAACGGCAGAAAGCGAGAAGTCGTTTTCGGCATCGTAGTAGTTCAGGCCCAGGTCGACGGCCAGACCCACCGAATTGTAGTCACCCAGTTTCGAGTAGATGAACTTTCCCGTGGCTCCGCCCACCCACTTGTCGCTCAGGTTATAGCAATACATGCCGCTGAAGGCCATGTCCAAGGCGTGCATGTCGCCAATCACTTCACCGGTCTCCAGTGTCTCCTTCATCTTACCATATCCTACAAAGTGCACGCCCGCGCCCCATGTGCCGCGCTCGCCTTGCGCACGCACGAAGGAGGCACTGCCCGTCTTCGTCCCGCGCATGTAGGTCATGAAGTTTAGGTTCATGGAGTTGCTGCTGACGTTGGCCATCTGCGCCGGATTCTGGAAGATGAGCGAGGCGTCATCCTCGATGGTGGAGATGTTTCGCCCGCCCAGTGCCATGCTGTGTGCCGAGGTGGGCAGGGAGAGAAAATTGAACACGCTGGTGCTTTCCTGTCCCCGTACGGAGATGGAAAATACCGAGGCTAAAATGAAGATAATCGACCAGCGTGTCATCATAATTTGTTTTTGCGCCCCCAAAGGTACGTTTTTTTTACCTGTAAAACGTCAAAAGTGGGCTAAAAGTTGTGTTGGAAACGTAAAAAAGTGCAAAATGCAAAAAAAAATCTCTAAAGAGGGGACGTAAATGAAAAAAATGTGTTACATTTGTTCCCGAAGAATGGAAAATTAACACAAATCTATATGGAAAACGTAGAGAACAGAACCATCAATGATGAACTTCAGGGTCAGTCGTGGACCAGTATGCTTATTGGTTACGTACTCGTTTTGGCTGCTATCTTTGTGGCATTCGAGTGGACCCAGCGTGAGATTAAGATTGATGAGAGTAATGAACCCATCTACGACATGGCTGTCGAAGAGGACATGATTCCCATCACCAAGCAGGAACAGCCCATGCAGGCTCCCCCACCACAGGCCGCTCCCATGACGCCCGAGATTCTGGACGTGGTGGATAACGAGGAAGAACTTGTCGAGGAGGAAATCCAGACGACTGAGGAGGTCAACCAGAGCATTGTGTCGACTCCCGGTACGGGTGCTCCCACCGCAGTGGTTGCCGGTCCTCCTGCTCCCGTAGTCGAGGAAGTCGATGACGACCGCATTCTGGACGTGCCCGAGGAGAGCGCTGAATTCCCCGGCGACGTATACCAGTGGCTGAACAAGAACATCAAGTACCCGCCCATCTGCCAGGAGCAGAACATCCAGGGCCGCGTCAGTGTTCAGTTCGTCATCAACAAGGACGGCTCTATCGTAGACGTGAAGGTTCTTCGCTCGCCCGACGAGCACCTGTCGAAGGAAGCCGAGCGCGTAGTGAAGGCTATGCCGAAGTGGAAGCCCGCTCGTCAGGGTAACAAGCCCGTGCGTATGCGCTACGTCCTCCCCGTAATGTTCAAGTTGAGTTAATAAACGGAATGAATAATGAGGCTGCCTAACCACGGCAGCCTTTTTTGATTAACTCCATCCTACCAGAACCTATCCTATATATATAATATGTATAAGAGCACACAATTATTGGACTTGGTCAACCAGGCACTGGCCGCCTTGCCTTACGACCGTCAGCCCGCCGGACTGTACGATCCCATTCGCTATGCCCTGTCGCTGGGCGGCAAACGCATCCGTCCCGTGCTGATGCTGATGGCCTACAACCTCTATCGCGAGAACCCCGAACACATCATGATGCAGGCGCTGGGGCTGGAGACGTACCATAACTTCACGTTGCTGCACGACGACTTGATGGACCGTGCCGATGTGCGTCGTGGGCAGCCCACGGTGCATCGTAAGTGGAACGACAACCAGGCCATACTGAGCGGCGACACCATGTTGCTGCAGGCCTACCAGCGTGTGGCCCAGTGCAACCCCAGGCTTCTGCCGCAGGTCTTGGAACTGTTTACCACCACGACGCTGGAGATAGACGAGGGCCAGCAGTTGGACATCGAGTTTGAGACGCGCGACGATGTCACGGAGGAGGAATACATCGAGATGATTCGGCTGAAGACCAGCGTCCTGTTGGCCTGCGCGCTGAAGATGGGGGCCGTGTTGGCCGAGGCTCCGGCTGACGATGCCGCCCTGCTTTATGATTTTGGCGAACAAATCGGACTGGCCTTTCAACTGCAGGATGACTACCTCGACGTGTATGGCGACTTCAAAGTCTTCGGCAAACGCATCGGTGGCGACATCCTGTGCAATAAGAAAACCTACATGCTCATCAATGCCCAGTTGCTTGCCAACGAAGCGCAACGCAGCGAACTGGAACGCTGGCTTGCGGCCGTCGAATACGACGAGGATGAGAAAATCCAGGCTGTCACCCGCCTGTACGACGAAATCGGCATACCCCAGTTGGCGCGGCAAAAGATAGAGTACTACTATACCCTGGCTGCCCAGAGCCTGGCAAAGGTCAACCTGCCCGAGGAACGCAAACGCATCCTTTGGCAGTATGCCCAGCAAATGCTCAACCGCCAAAACTGACTCTTAACTTTCAACTTTCAACTTTCAACTTTGATCGACACCCACAGTCATATTTACGGTCCTGAGTTCGACGAAGACCGCGACCAGGTGATAGCCCGTGCCCGTGAGGCGGGGGTGGAGATGGTGTTGCTGCCCAATATCAATGCCGAGACCATCGCCCCCATGCTGGCCCTTTGCGACCAGTATCCCGGCTATTGCCACCCCATGATGGGGTTGCACCCTGAAGACGTGCGCGACGACTATCAGCAGGTCTTGGACGACATGAGGCAACGGTTGCAGTTGCCTGGTCATCCCTACATTGCCATTGGCGAGGTCGGGCTCGACTTCTACTGGGACGAGACTTATCGTCGGCAGCAGTTGGATGCCTTCGAACAGCAGGTGTGCTGGGCGCGCGACCTGCATCTGCCCCTGGTCATACACAGCCGGAAGGCGCACCGCGAACTGGTTGAGGTGATGGAACGTCATCGCTCCGACGACCTGAGAGGCATCTTCCATTGCTTCGGCGGCACGCTCGACGAGGCGCGCGAGTTACTCTCTTTTCCGGGCTTCGTGCTGGGGATAGGCGGTGTGCTCACGTACAAGAAGTCCACCCTTCCCGATGTCCTGCGCGAGGTGCCGCTCAACAGGGTGGTGGTGGAGACCGATGCTCCGTATTTGGCTCCAGTTCCCCATCGCGGAAAGCGCAACGAGAGTGCCTATGTGGCCGACACTTTGCGACGCTTGGCTGAAGTCTACGAATGTACACCCTCGGAGACCGATAAAATGACTACAGAAACGGCGAAACACGTCTTCGGACTGGCCTAACTGGCGCGGAAAGACGCGAAAATCGAAAAAAAAGAATAATTTTATGCCCGAAATCGTGCTTAGTTCACATTTTTTTCGTAACTTGCACTCCGATTAAGGGTGCATGAGGCAGAATACGCCCGTAAATGTGCCATCAGGAGAGATGCTCGAGTGGCTGAAGAGGCACGCCTGGAAAGCGTGTATACGTCAAAAGCGTATCCGGGGTTCGAATCCCCGTCTCTCCGCAGAGTATAAAATAATAATAAATAAATTAATTAACTTTAAAATCAAAAAACAATGAAAAAGTTATTTGCAATTGTTGCATTGGTTGCCGCTTGTTCTTTTGCTGCAACTTCTAACGTGATGGCACAGGAAGAGGCTGAAGCCGCTACAGAGCAGGTTGACACCGCTGCTGTTGACACTGCTGCTGTCGACACCGCTGCCGTTGAGGCTGTTGCCGAGACTCCTATCGTTGAGGAAGAGAGCGAGAGCCTGCACAAGGTACTGAAGACGAAGTTCATCGAGGGTGATGCCGGCTTCATGTCTCTCGTTGCCCTGGCTCTGGTTCTGGGTCTGGCATTCTGCATCGAGCGCGTTATCTATCTGACTCTGGCTCAGGTGAACACCCGCAAGTTCATGGGCGAACTGGCCGACCTGGTTGCTAAGGACAAGGTTGAGGACGCTCTGGCTCTCTGCAACGGCACTCGTGGCCCTGTTGCCCGCGTATCCAGCAAGGCTCTGGCCTGCCTGAACAGTAAGGAACAGAACGACATCGCTTCTATCGAGCGCGCCATCAACACCGAAGCCGAGATTCAGGGTTCATACCTCGAGGAGCACTGCTCTTGGATTACCTTCTTCATCGCATCTGCTCCCTCTCTCGGATTCCTTGGTACGGTGATCGGTATGGTTATGGCCTTCGATACCATCGAGAAGGCTGGTGATATTTCTCCCACTGTTGTTGCCGGCGGTATGAAGGTGGCCCTGATTACCACCATCTTCGGTATCATCGTTGCCCTTATCCTGCAGTTGTTCTACAACTTCATCCTGGGCAGCATCGAAGGCCTGACTGCAAACATGGAAGAGTCCGCTCAGGAACTGCTGACCATGTGCATCAAGTCGCCCAAGTGCCAGAAGTAATTAACCCCAATTACTCATCTTAACAGAAAAGGAGAGTTATTATGAAATTAGAGAAAATATCAAATAACGTGCTCTACGCTATCTGTGCAGTGTCGGTGCTCGTCTTCATATTGTTCTTCACCGTTGGTTACAACAATTATGACGAGAAGGGCAATGTCGCTCCTTCGCTGACTGGCGTGTTGCTGTTCCTGCAGTATGCATTGGGCGTAATCACGTTCATCCTGATGATTTGGAGCCTTGTCAAGAGCCTCCAGAACTCAGGTGGTGGCGACGAAAAGACCACCAAGGGTATCCCCGGTTCGAAGATTATTCTCTGCACCAGCATCATCACCCTGCTGTCCTTCGTCATTGGCTACGTGTTCAATCTTGGTGAGGAGTCCTTCACCACCAGCAGCGGTGTGACCACTTCCGGTGGTATGGTTACTGTAGTGGATGCCTTCATTTGGTCTATCTACATCCTCTTCTTCGTGGCAGTTGTGGCTGTAGTTGTATCGGCTACGGGTGTCATGACAAAGACTGCAAGTAAGAAGTAAAGAACGATTTAACTCAAGCGAGATATGGCAAAGAAAAAAAGGAAAGTACCAGGTCTGAACGCCAGTTCTACTGCGGACATCTCCTTCATCCTGCTTATCTTCTTCCTGATTACCACCTCGATGGACACCGACATGGGTCTGGCACGTCGTCTGCCCCAGCCGCCCGATAACGAGGAGATTCAGCAGGAGTTGAAGATCAAGGAACGCAACGTGATGGAGGTTCGTATCAACTCGCAGGGCTTCCTGTGGGTGAAGGATGGCACGGCTTCGAGTTATGTCGACATCCGCGAATTGCGCGACCGCGCCAAGATGTTCATCAAAAACGAGAACAACTTGAGCATCCTGCCCGAGAAGCACCCCATCAACATCCCCTTGCTGGGCATGTGTGCCCTGACCGACAAGCACGTCATTTCTGTACAGACCGACCGCGGTACGCCATACAACATGTACTTCCAGGTACAGAACGAGTTGGTGGCTGCCTACAACGAACTGCGTAACGAACTGTCGAAGCAGAAGTTCGGTCGCATCTACGATGCACTGAGCGACGAGCAGAAGGTTGCTATTCGTACCTATTATCCTCAGAAGATTTCCGAGGCCGAACCTAAAAACTATGGAGGGAACTAATTATGGCAAAGAAAAAAGGTAGTCGCGAAATGCCGGAGATGAACACCTCATCTCTGCCTGACTTGATCTTCACCATCCTGTTCTTCTTCATGATTGTAACCACCATGCGTGAGGTTACGTTGAAGGTGAAGTTCGTCGTACCTGCAGGTACGGAACTCGAAAAACTCGAGAAGAAGTCTGCTGTGTCATTCATCTACGTAGGTCCGCCAACCGACCAGTTGCGCGCACAGTATGGTAGTTCAACGCGTATCCAGTTGAACGACCGCTATGCCGAACCCAGCGAGGTGATGGACTTCATCTACCAGGAGCGTCAGTCGATGTCCGACCAGTCCGCTCAGGTAGTCTCCATCAAGGCAGACCAGAAGACCCAGATGGGTTACATCACCGACATCAAGGAGGTGCTGCGCCGCTCTTGGGCACTGAAGGTCAATTACTCGTCTACGCACAGACAATAGCACTTAGGCTGTACGCAATAGTCATTTATGATTGGGAGCCCGGTCCATCACGGTCCGAGGCTCCCTTTTTTTGTACCCGTTGTCCGAAATAATCTATAATTCGTAGTGCCGTTTTCGTTTTTAATTCGTATCTTTGTGCTACAATAAAGTTATACAATGATGGTATTAGACGATTTAGACAAAAACATTCTCAATTTGATAGCAAACGACGCTCGCGTTCCATTCCTCGAGGTGGCGCGGAAGTGCGAGGTCTCTGGTGCCGCCATTCATCAGCGTATGCAGAAGTTGCAGCAGATGGGTGTCATCCGGGGTTCGCAGTATCTTTTCGATCCCGAGATGGTAGGCAATTGCACCTGCGCCTTCGTGGGTCTGTTGCTGCGCGACCCGTCCGACTCCGACCGAGTCCTGACCGAACTGAAGAAGGTGCCCGAGATTGTGGAGTGCCACTTCACCACGGGCAACTACGACCTCTTCGTGAAGATTTACGCCCACGACAACGCCCACCTGCTGAGCATCATCCACGACAAACTTCAACCCATCGGCATCCAGCGCAGCGAGACGATGATTTCGTTCCACGAGCCCATCCATCGCCAGATGCCCATCTGTACCGCCAATGATTAGCCTCATTGCCGCAGTCGCCCGCAACCGTGCCATTGGCTACCAGAACAAACTTCTGTACTGGTTGCCCAACGACCTGCGTCGCTTCAAGTCGCTCACCACGGGCCACACCATCGTCATGGGCCGCCGTACCTTCGAGTCGCTGCCCAAGGGCGCCCTGCCCAACAGGCGCAACATCGTCCTCTCTCGCAGCGCTACCGCCTTCCCTGGCACCGAGGCGTTCCCCACCCTCGAGGCTGCCCTTGCGGCCTGTCGTCCCGACGAGGAAGTCTTCGTCATCGGTGGCGCCAGTGTCTATCGCCAGGCCCTGCCCTTGGCCGATCGCCTCTGCCTGACCGAAATCGACGATACCCCGGCCCAGGCCGACGCTTTCTTTCCCGACTACAGCGATTGGCACGCCGTATGGGACGAGCAGCACGAGCCCGACGAACGCCACGCCTATCGCTATTGCTTCGTCGACTACGTCCGGAACCAGGCTTGAGGGTGTCGCTAAATCGTAAATGCTAAATGATTGAATAGTAAATGAAGCAATATCTCGACCTCCTGCAGCGCATCCTCGACGAGGGTGTAGAGAAGGGTGACCGCACCGGCACCGGCACCATCAGCATCTTTGGCCACCAGATGCGGTTCAACCTCGAAGAGGGTTTCCCCCTCGTCACCACCAAGAAGGTGCACCTCAAGAGCATCATCTACGAACTCCTGTGGTTCCTCCAGGGCGACACCAACGTCCACTATCTGCAGGAGCACGGCGTGCGCATCTGGAACGAGTGGGCCGACCCCGAGACCGGCGACCTCGGCCACATCTACGGCTACCAGTGGCGCTCGTGGCCCGACTATAACGGCGGCTTCATCGACCAGATACAGCAGGCCGTCGACGACATCCGGAACAATCCCAACTCGCGTCGCATCATTGTATCGGCGTGGAACGTGGCCGACATCGACAACATGAACCTGCCTCCCTGTCACGCCTTCTTTCAGTTCTACGTGTCCAACGGGCGCCTCTCGCTGCAACTCTACCAGCGCAGTGCCGACACGTTCCTCGGTGTCCCCTTCAACATTGCCTCCTACGCCCTCCTTTGCATGATGATGGCCCAGGTCTGCGGCTTGCGGCCCGGCGACTTCATCCACACCACGGGCGACACTCACATCTACACGAACCACCTCGACCAGGTGCGCCTGCAACTCACCCGCCAGCCGCGCCCCCTGCCCCGCATGGTGCTCAATCCTGAGGTTCGGAGTATCTTCGACTTTCGGTACGACGATTTCCACCTCGAGGGCTACGACCCGTGGCCGACCATCAAGGGAGAAGTATCGGTGTAAGAATAGGGGAGTTAAAGGGAAGTTAGAAGGAAGTTAAAGGGACGGATGGTATTGCCAGAGGATTTCATCGCGCTCATGCGTTCGCACTTGGGTGATGCTCAAGCGGATGCCCTGTTTCAGGGCCTTGCCCAAGAGCCCACGGTTGCCGTCCGCTTTAATCCCCGTAAGACGGCCCACCTGAC
>JAFSXQ010000130.1 GCA_017444005.1 Bacteroidaceae bacterium
CCGTTGTCAGGAGCCAAGTCGTTCTCGGAACGGCCGTAGTTCTGGAACTCGACGAGGGCGCCGGCCTCCTGTTCGCGAGGCGAATAGACGTAGGTCCAGGCGTAGGCCGTATGGTCGAGTTGCGGACTGGAGTAGAAGGCGGGCACCGTGGTACCCCAAGTGTGACGCAGGTAGATGGCGGCGCCGATGGCCGGTGCGGTGCGATAGGTCTGGCCGCCGTACTGGTAGGTGTCCTTCGGGCCCTCGGTCTCAGGCGGGAAGACCTTCGCAGAGTTGCCGCCGTTGGGGAAGGCGTCGGTCACCCGCCAACGGACATTGGTCTGGCGCACGTAGGGGATGGGCTCGTCGCGGAGGGAATGGGCCTTGTGGAAGAGGAAACGGCGCTCCCAGTCGGCAAAGTCCTCGTACTCGGGTCCGTCGTTGGGCAGCGTGGTACCGCCCTGTTCGATGTACTGCTGTCCCCCACCCTTCCAGGCGCGTTCGGAGGCGGCCAGGACGTTGGCGTAGACATTGTTCTGGCGCATGATGCCCTCCTGGGTGTCGACGTAGCGGTCGTTCCACGTGGCCGTTATCTCCCCGGCTATCTCGCGGCTGCCCCGCTTGGCGTAGTAGACGTTGCTCTTGTAGATGCCCACGAGGTCGGCAAAGACATCGAAGTGGTTGACATAGTTGTAGCGGCAGTCGATATTGGGCAGGTCATCGATTTTCCGCCCGGCCGTGCTCCACATCTGTGTCATGTCGGCCCCCGTGGCGGAGGTTATCGTCACGCCGCTGATGGGGTTCCACACCACTACGCGCTTGTTTTTCTTGTGAATGTAGTCGGTAATGATTTTCAGGAAGTTGGGATAGGTGATGGCCTGTTCGTCGGCCCCGATGTGGATGTAGGGCGCGCCGGAGAAGACCTCACAGACCTCGTCGAGAATCTGTTTCAGTTCCGTCATGCCCTGGTCGGTCTGCATGGAGTGCCCCATGGCCCGCTCGAAGGCCTTGCTGTGGCCGGGCATGTCAATCTCGGGGATGACGGTGATGCCGTAGTCGGCTGCTAGTTCCATCACCTCACGACACTCCTGCTGGGTGTAGTACTGACCGGCGAAACGGGTCATGGAGGAGGCGGCCGTCAACTGGGGGAACCGCCGCACCTCGAAGCGCCAGGCCTGGTTCTCGGTCAGGTGCCAGTGGAAGGTGTTGACCTTGAAACGGCCCATAAGGCGGATTTGGCGCTTCAGTTCGTCGGGGGTGATGAAACTGCGCCCCACGTCGTGCATCCAGCCGCGGAGTTTGAAGGCGGGCCAGTCGGTGACGGTGACGGCCTCCAGCATGGCGGGCCCCTCCCACCCTTCGGCCATCTGGGCCAGAGTCTGGATGGCGCGGATGACGCCCTTCTCCGTCGTGGTCTCGATGCGGATGCGGCCGTCGCCCACCAGGAGGCGGTAGGCTTCGTTCTGGTAGCCGGGCAGATTGTAATTGTAGGCCCCGACGACGCTGGTGCCCAGGGCGATGTCCAGCACAGGCTGGGCGGTGCCCTGCTCCAGGGTCTGCCCCGTTAGGGCGTGCAAGGCGCGCTGTATGCGCTCCGAGGGGAGGTCGGCACACGAGAGGCGCCCCGTCAGTACGACGGGAGCCGCGGCTTCGTTGGCCTCCACCCGCTGGGGAGTGGGCAGCAGGTGGACAATCCGGCCTCGCATCGGCAACACCGCTAGGAGAGACGCGGAAAGGGCAAGAAGCAGGCGCACTTTAAGCATAAAATCATTATTCTTTGGGACAAAGATAGTGTAATCTGCGCGATTTTCCAAATTAATTGAAACGTAAGTTTGCATTGTCAGGAAAAATCGCTAACTTCGCACCTGTAATAACCATTTCTACTATGAAACAGACCGTACTACTCCTAACCCTGTTCTGCACACTTCGTTCCCTGGCACAGGTTCCGCTGCACTGGATTGGCAGCGCGCCCGCCGAGGCTCAGCCCGTGACGCTGGGCATACCCTTCGACAAGGGCGAGATACCCCTGAGCCGGGTGGGGCACATCGTGGCCGACGGGCAGCAGTTGCCCACCGACTTCTGGCCCCTGGCCTACTGGCCCGACGGCAGCGTGAAGTGGGGAGCCGCCGCCGTGGTGGTGCCCGCCGGGGCCCAGAGCCTGACTTTCGAGGCTGGTTCGTCCAGTCTTCCTAGTCCGTCTAGTTCTTCTAGTCTCTCTAGCCAGTCCAGCCTTCTCATCAGTACCGGCCCCCTCAAGGCCTACATCCCCCGGAAGGGCGAATCCATCATCGACCGCCTCGAACTGGACGGGACCGTCGTAGCCCAGCATGGTCATCTGGTGTGCACCACGCAGAGCGAGCCGTATCAGGAGGGCGTGGCCGCGCTTCGGTTCGCTGACTACAAGAGTCTGATCGACACGGCCTATGTGGAACGCCAGGGCGAGGTGCGCACCGTGGTCCGCATCGACGGGCGCCACACCGACGGCCGCCGCCAGTGGCTACCCTTCACCGTCCGGCTCTACTTCTATCAGGGCAGCAGCGAGGTGCGGATGGTGCACTCGTTCACCTTCGACGGCGACCAGCACCACGACTTCATCCGCTCGCTGGGCGTCCGCTTCGAGGTGCCTATGCGCGAACAACTGTACAATCGCCACGTGGCCTTTGCCACCGAGACGGGCGTGTGGGCCGAAAGCGTGCAACCGCTCTCCGGCCGCCGCATCCTGGACAATAATCCGCAACTGGAACTCAACCAGGTGGCCGGCCTCCGCATTGCCGAGCCTTCGACTTTCGACGAGAAGGGTCAGGCCCTGCTACACAACTGGGCCGCGTGGGGCTCCTATCGCCTCAGCCAGCCCAACGACCAGGGCTTCAGCATCACCAAACGGGCCCACCCGAACAATCCGTGGATCGGCACACAGACGGGCCACCGCGCTCCGGGCTTTGCCTTCGTGGGCGATGTCGACGGTGGACTGGGCATTCAGGTGAAGGACTTCTGGCAGAGTTATCCGGCCTCGCTGCAAGTGGACTGCGCCGCCACCGACTGTGCCCTGCTCACGGCCTACCTGTGGAGCCCCGACGCTCCGGCCATGGACCTGCGCCACTACGACAACGTGGCCCACGACCTCATCGCCTCGTACGAGGACGTTCAAGAGGGCATGTCCACGCCCTACGGCATCGCCCGCACCTCGACGCTGACCCTGGTGCCTTGGGGGACAAAAAGCAACTCAGATTCTTCACTCTTCACGCTCCACTCTTCACTTAAAGACGTTATCTTCCGCACCGCACAGCGACTGAGCCGCGACGCTCACCTGCTGCCCACGCCGCAATACCTGCACGACCGCCACGCCTTCGGCATCTGGTCGCTGCCCGACTCGAGCACGCCCAACCGCCAGAAGGTGGAGAAGTTGCTCAGCAACTATCTCGACTACTACCTCAAAGCCCAGGACCAGCACCACTGGTACGGATTCTGGAACTACGGCGACTTCATGCACGCCTACGACCCTGCCCGCCACGAGTGGAAGTACGACGTCGGCGGCTTCGCCTGGGACAACACCGAACTGGGCTCGCCCTCGTGGCTCTGGTACAGTTTCCTGCGCACGGGCCGCGCCGACCTGTGGCGACTGGCCGAGGCCATGACGCGCCACTGCTCCGAAGTAGATGTTTACCACTTGGGCGACATGCAGGGACTGGGCTCGCGCCACAACGTTTCGCACTGGGGCTGCGGAGCCAAGGAGGCACGCATCAGCCAGGCCGCCTGGAACCGCTTCATGTACTACCTGACCGCCGACGAACGCCTGGGTGACCTGATGACCGACGTTCGCGATGCCGACCAGAAACTCTACACCATCGACCCAATGCGACTGGCCCTGCCCCGCGAGAAATACCCCTGCACCGCTCCGGCCCGTCTGCGCGTGGGCCCCGACTGGCTGGCCTACGCCGGGAACTGGATGACGGAATACGAGCGCACGCGCGACGCGAAATATAAGAAGAAGATAGAGGCCGGCATGAAGAGCATCGCCCATCTGCCCCACGGCATGTTCTCGGGCCCCGGCGTGCTGGGATTCGACCCGGCAACGGGCATCCTCTCGTGGGAAGGCAACCCTAGCGTGACGCACACCGAACACCTGGTGGTCATCATGGGCGGCTTCGAGATTCAGCACGAATTGGACGAAATGCTACCCAACAAGGCGTGGCGCAAGACGTGGCTCGACTACTGCAGCAACTACCACAAACAGACCAAGAACGCCTTCCGCGTTACCCGTCTGAAAGCCTACGCCGCCTGGAAACTCAAGGACAAAGAACTGGCCCAGGAGGCCTGGCGCGACATGTGGACACACAGTCAGAAACTGCAGCACTACCCCTTCGCCAGCCGCCGCATCGAGGGTCCTGAAGTGCCCGAACCCCTCGATGAAAGTCCGCAGACCACCACCAACGACTGCGCCCTCTGGAGCCTCGAGGCCATCTTCATGCAGGAGGTCATACCGGAAGACTGAAACATAAACAATTATAAAACTGAATATGAAGTACAAATACATCCAAAGAATCCTGACACTCACTTTGTGTTTATTCTTCTCGCTCAACGGGAACGCCGTCGTCACTGCGGGCGAGTACTACATCGTTAACGATTTCTTCGGCAAACTGCTGACCAACAAGTCCAACAATCCCCGACTGGCGGCCTACGACAAGGACAGCGACGCCGACTTCATCTTTGTGGCCGAGGCCTCAGGCACGAGCGGATACGTGAAACTGAAGCACAAGTCCTCGGGTAAGTATCTGACTGCCAGCACATCGAACAATTATAGCGTTCTGCTCTCCGCGAGCGGCAGTGGCGACCAGTACCTGTGGGCCCTGGACCAGCGCTTCAGCACCACCGTCGTCAACAAGAAGAACACCAGCAGGCACCTGGGGAGCGACTTCTACAGCGGCTCTACCTACTACTTCAATGCCTCCGAAGTCCCTGTCTACTACGACAAAGGCGACGGTGCCCTGGGCTGGTACTCCATCATCCCCTCCAACGGCAACGGGTTTGAGGCTTCGCGCTTGGCGGCCAAGAGCGTCGGTACGTACACCAACGAATACGGAGTCGAGCAGATGGACGACTACTGCGTCGGCGAGCCCGTCGACGTGAACGGGTATGACTATCACATCATCAGTTCAACCCCCTTCGACGGTACGGGCTGCGTGAACCTGTCGGGCGACAATTCGTGGCTCGTCTTCGAGAGCGTACGCCCCAGCAAGGTCATCAGCGACTACCTTTCGAACGTGACCATCAACGGCTCGCCCGCCACCGACGGCGCGAACTGCCGCGTCGAGATATACCTGCGCGGCGCAGTGGTCATCCCCACACCTTCCGAAGCCCCCTTCGTGGCCACCACCGACGACGGCACGTTCTCCCTCGGACTCGGCAACACCAGCAATCTGGGCGAAAACAGCAACAAGGCCCGTTCGTTCACGCTGAAGCGCGGCTACATGGCCACCGTGGCCACGGGCACCAGCGGCGGCGACTACAGCCGTGTCTACGTGGCCGACCACGCCGACCTCACCGTTTCGCTGCCCACGGCACTCGACCAGCGCATCTCGTCGGTCTACGTTCGCAACTGGCACTACACCAGCAAGGCCGGCTACTGTTCCACGAAGGGCGACCTTCTGTCTGCCACCACCGTCTGCGGAGGCTCCTGGGCCTGGAACTGGGATGCCGGCTACTCGAGTTCGAGAGACGTGGAATACATTCCCATCAAGGCACACATCTACTGGCCCGGCGACGGCAGTTTCTACAAGAGCGGCTCGACGGCCATGATGCTCTTCAACGAACCCGAACACGAGGAGCAGCACACCAGCGCCAAGTGCTCCTGCGGGGGCACCATCAGCGAATGGAATGCCTATAAACAAACACCCAAATTCAATGCCACGGGCCTGCGCATCGGTTCCCCTTCGGCCACCGACCTCAATTGGATTAAGACCTATCTCGGTCACTGCGACGACATGAAGCAGCGCTGCGACTTCTCTTGTACGCACGGCTACTGGACCAACGAATGGGCCAGCAACCTCAGTACGCTGGAAGGCTATGGCCGTCCCATCTGGATAACGGAGTGGGAATACGGTGCATCGTGGACAAGTGGCAGTAACCCCAAGAACGCTGACGATGCCCAAGCCAAAGTGTTCGACATACTGGAACGACTGGAGTACAACAACTACGTGGAACGCTACTCCTACTACGAGTTCGACACGGGCGGCAGCAACGGCTGGATGCGCGAAATGTTCTGGGATAACACCGCCTCCAAGGGCAATGCCTACGTCGGTCAGGTCTACAGCCGCGTGAAGTCGCACCTCGGCTACGATGCTTCCATCCAGCCCGTCCCCAACTGGTGGGCACCGTCGGTGGCGACTCCTGCCATAACCGATGTGTATCTGAGCGACGGAGCGTACATCCTCTCCGTCTCTAATGACAACGGCGATGCCACATCTGCCCTCAGCATCATGCGGAAGTCTGCCGGTGGCGACTGGGAAACCGTGTATAGCATTACCGACCGTTCGGAATTCGAACCGACTCTGTTATCCATCACCATCTCTGGCAAACTCGTATCGGGCGACGCTTTGAAAGTTGTCATCGAAACACTCTATTCCAGCGGCACCACCGAAAGCGAAATATTCAATGTTACCGAGAATAGTATACTCCAGATGCCACAGAACCTCGATTTCAACGAGGGTACGTATGTTTCCACCAGCATCTGCACCTATGCCAAGGACATTACGGGAACGGCAAAGTCCGGACTGCTCGATGTTTCGGGATGGCAAACCACATCAAACGGCGATGCCCGTGCCGGAGGCCAGTACGCATGGGGTAAATCCTACTTCATGGGCGGAGAAGGGTATATCGCTCCAAGCACCAACTCAGAAGGGCAGACCGCCGACGGTGGCCTGGGCATCGTTGCCGTGTGGACAGCCACCAGCCAGTACGTTCAGACGGTTTGCCTCGAACCCGGCCAGTACACCCTGACGATTCCTGTCTACAACAGCAAGGGTGGCACTTCTGCCATCGCAAAGAACCTGTTTGGCTTCATCGCCAACGACGGCACCGAGTACCTCAACAAGGAAACCACATTTGCTGCGGACAAGTGGACAAACCTCACGGTGGACTTTACGCTGGAAGAGGCAACCTTCGGAAAGTTGTCCGTAGGATACACCGCCACCAACTCCGGGTCGGGAAGCATGCCACACCTCTTTGTCGATAAATTCCAGATAAGCCGGAACGGGGAAGAATGGCCCTCGCGCATTCTGTTGGGCGATGTGACCGGCGACGGAGCGGTCAGCATTGCCGACGTTACGGCACTGGTTAACATCATACTGAAAAAGGACAACGGCCAGATTAGCGCCAGCCAGCAAAAGGCCGCTGATGTCAACGGCGACGGCACCATTTCCATTGCCGACGTAACAGCCGTCGTAAACATCATTCTGAGCAAATAGGAGACCGCGCTTTCTTGACAAATATCAAGAAACTGCACGTTTTGGGCCGGTTTGTGCAAGAAATATTTGCACAAACCGGCCTTTTTTGTGTACCTTTGCACCCGATTTCAAGAAACAAAGGTAAAAAGATTAAATAAAATGATTATGAAAAAGGTATTAGTTGCATTCGCAATTCTCAGCATTCAACTTTCAACTTTCAACTCAGCACATGCCGGTGGCCTCGTGACGAACTCGAACCAGAACGTGGCCTTCCTGCGCCAGATGAGCCAGGACGGCATCATCGACATCACGGGCCTCTACCTCAACCCCGCAGGTACGGCCTTCCTGAAGGACGGTTGGCACGTGTCGGCCTCGTGGCAGAACGCCAAGCAGAGCCGCGACATCGTCACCGACTTCCCCCTCTTCCAGCAGAACCAGCAGGAGCCCTACACGCCGCACACCTTCGAAGGTGATGCCTACGCACCGGTGCTTCCCTCGTTCCAGTTGAGTTACAACCACGACAAATGGAGCCTCAACGCCAACTTCGCCCTGAACGGCGGCGGCGGCAAGTGTGAGTTCGACAAGGGTCTGGGTTCGTTCGAGGCTCTGTATGCCGCCCAACTTGCACAGATGGTACCGCAGATGCTGCCCAACGCCGTGTCGGCCGGGCTGCAGGCACAGATGGGCCTGCCTGCCGCAGCAGCCGACGCCATCGGACGGACCGCACAGTACACAGGCTACTCGCTCGATGCCTACATGAAGGGCCGCCAGTACTACTTCGGCCTGACCCTGGGCGCCACCTACAAGTTCATGGATAACCTGGCCGGCTTCATCGGTCTGCGCGGCATCTACGCCACTTGCAACTACAACGGTTACGTTCAGGACATCAAGGCCTACTACACCGTGCCCAACTACATTCCGCAGGGCGAGCAGACGCTGGGCGACAACAGTCTGGCCCTGAACTGCGACCAGACGGGCGGCAGCGTCACCCCCATCCTGGGTATCGACTACAAGATCAACAAGCACTGGAACATCGCCGCAAAATATGAGTTCGAGACGAAACTTCGTCTGAAGAACTCCAGCGAGATGAACCAGTTTGCCCAGCAGCAAGTGGCAGCCGGAAACGCTACGCTCGGCCAGTTCCAGGACGGCAAGAAGGTGGTTGCCAACATCCCCGGCATCCTGAACGCCGGTGTCATGTACAGCCCCGTGGAGCAGGTTCGCCTGATGGCCGGCTGGCACTACTACTTCGACAAGGGTGCTAAGCAGGAGAACGACAAACAGAAACTCATCGACAAAAACACCCAGGAGTTCTCGGCCGGTGCCGAGTGGGACTTCTGCAAGTGGGTGACGGTCAGTGCCTCGTGGCAGAACACGCGCTACGGACTGGGCGACGAGTACATGAGCGACCTGACGTTCAACAACTCCAACAACATGCTGGGCGTGGGCTTCCGCGTACACCCCTCGAAGCGCTTCAGCATCGACCTGGGCTACATGCACACCTTCTATAAGGACCGCAAGGTGACCACACCGACCGCCGTCGGCCCCAAGACCGACACCTACAGCCGCAAGAACCGCGTATTCGGTCTGGGCATCAACGTAGACTTTTAAGGAAGTTGAAAGTTGAAAATTGAAAATTGATAGTTGCATTTTGCGGATTATTTGCTACCTTTGTGGCAGATAATCCGCAAATTCTTTTACCATGAAACACATCCTCCCCTTCCTTCTGCTGGTCAGCACGCTGTTCGTGGCCTGCCAGTCACAGTCTCAGTTCGTCACCAGGCGCGACGGCCAGTTCTTCATCGGCGATGAGCCTTACCGCTACATCGGCACCAACCTGTGGTATGGGGCTATCCTGGGTAGCGAAGGCCAAGGGGGCGACCGCCAGCGCCTGTGCCAGGAACTGGATGCCCTGAAGGCCCTGGGCATCAACAATGTGCGCGTGCTGGTGGGCGGCGAAGGCAACCGCAGTTTGCCCGACCACATCGAACCCAATCTGCAGCCCCGGCCCGGCGAATACAACGACACGTTGCTCACCGGCCTCGACTACCTGATGGTGGAACTCGGCAAAAGGCAGATGCACGCCGTGCTCTACCTGCACAACGCCTGGCAATGGTCGGGCGGCTACGGCACCTATCTGGAATGGGCCGGCGAGGGACAGGCCGCACCGGCCAACGTATGGAACGCGTACACCAGCCATCACAGCAAGTTTGTCCGCTCCGACTCAGCCCGTGCCCTTGCCCTACGCCATACTCAGTTCATCGTTTCACGCACCAACTCCATCACCGGCCGGCCCTACACCGACGACCCGGCCCTGATGGCATGGGAAATATGCAACGAGCCGCGCCCCTTTGCACGGGACTCCGTCACGGAGGCGGCTTTCCTCTCGTGGATTCAGGAGCAGTCGCAGGCCATCAAGGCCATCGACCAGCGCCATCTGGTGACCACAGGCAGCGAAGGCAGTTTCGGTTGTGAAATGGACATCGACCTCTACCGGCGCATTCATGCCCTGCCCGAGGTCGACTACCTGTGCATCCACATCTGGCCCTACACCTGGACGTGGGTCGGCCCCTTCATCTCGCCCAACAGCGAGGCCAAAGTGCGCCAACCGGCCGGGATGCTGGAGGCCGGCATCGAAGCGGCCTGCAGCAAAACGCGCGACTACATCGACGAGCACGTCCGGGTGGCCCGTCAGTTGGGCAAGCCCATCGTGCTGGAGGAGTTCGGCTACCCGCGCGACGGCTTCGAGATAGCCCAGGGCACTCCCACCACAGCCCGCGACCGCTACTACGACTTTGTGCTCCAGCAGGTCAACGAGGGCACAGGTCTGGCCGGTTGCAACTTCTGGGCCTGGGGCGGGAATGTCGCCCAGCCGCAAGCCTGGTGGCGCCCCTTCGCCCCCTACACCGGCGACCCGGCCCAGGAGGAACAGGGACTGTACTCCGTCTTCCCCACCGACAGTTCCACCATCGCCATCATCCGCAAACATGCGCATGACCTGAAATAAAAAAAGGCATCGCCCAACGGGATTCGTTGGGCGATGCCTTTTTTTATTTCTTGCAAACGAGATTACTCGGCACGCAGGGTGAAGCGCTTGAAGGCGAGGACGGTGAGGTCCTTGTCGACAGACTTCAGGTACTGCTCAACGGTCTGGTTCTTGTCCCAGATGTACTCCTGCGAGAGCAGGCAGTTCTCCTTCAGGAACTTGTTCAGACGACCCTTGGCAATGTTTTCAACCATTGCGGCGGGCAGGTTGGCAGCCTTCTCAGCGCTGACGGTGGCGATGATTTCCTTGGCACGGGCAACATCCTCGGCCGTGATCCAGCCCTTACCCATGTTGCTCTCCATGTGATCCTCGCTGTCAACGTGTGCGGGGTTGATGCCGGCCTTGCGCAGGGCAGCCTCGACGGCCTTGTGTACCTGCTCTTCCTTGGTCTTCTCGATGGCAACGTTGAACTCGTTGTCCTTAACCTCCTGGGGCACACCGCTCTCGTCAACGGCAACGGGTGCTGCGCTGGCAATCTGCATGGCGATGTTCTTGCCCACGGTCTCGTCCTCGACGGCCTTGCTCAGGGCAACCATCGTGCAGAGTCCGTTACGGTTCATGTGGTTATAGGTGGCGATGGTGGCGGCCTCTACGGTCTGATAGCCGTCCAGTTCCATCTTCTCGCCAGTGATACCGCTACGTGCAACGACAGCGTCCTGCACGGTTCCGTCGCCCATAGGCAGGGCCTTCACCTCGTCCAGCGTCTTGCACTTGGCGGCAACGGCAGCGTCCAGAATCTGCTGCGTCAGTGCCACGAAGTCGGCATTGTTGGCAACGAAGTCGGTTTCACACTTCAAGGCGATGATGGCACCGAATCCATCCTGTGCCTTCACCAGTACGCAACCCTCGGCAGCCTCGCGGTCGCTGCGCTTGGCAGCAACGGCCTGGCCCTTCTTGCGGAGGATGGCAACAGCACCGTCCATGTCGTCGGCCTCGGCCAGGGCCTTCTTACAGTCGGCCAGACCTGCGCCCGTCATTTCGCGGAGCTTCTTGATATCATTCATTGTTACTTCCATAGTACAGCCTCCCCTAGCCCCTCACAAGGAGGGGAGTGCCTATTTAGTTGGGGAGAAAGGCACTTTTGTTTATATAAAATACTTGTTTCCTGTTTATCGCCCCTTCTCTGGGAAGGGGGATAGGGGTTTACTCGGCAGCCTCTTCTTCGGCTTCCTCGACGGGAGCCTCTTCAGCCTCCTCGTCCTCCACCTCGTGACCGTCCTTCTGGCTGGCAGCAGCGGCATCGGCATCGGCCTTCTCCACCTTGCGCTCTTCCAGACCCTCGGCGATGGCGGCGCAGCATGCTCCGAGGATGACCTCGATGCTCTTGCTGGCATCGTCGTTTGCGGGGATTACGAAGTCCACGTTGTCGGGATTAGAGTTGGTGTCCACGATGGCGAACACGGGGATGCCCAGGCGGTTAGCCTCGCGAACGGCAATCTGCTCCTTCAGTACGTCAACGACGAACAGAGCACTGGGCAGACGGTTCAGGTCGGCGATAGAGCCGAGGTTCTTCTCCAACTTGGCACGCTGGCGGGTAACCTGCAGCAGTTCACGCTTCGAGAGGTTGCTGTAGGTGCCGTCGGCCAGCAGTTTGTCGATGGTCGACATCTTCTTCACGGCCTTGCGGATGGTGGGGAAGTTGGTGAGCATGCCACCGGGCCAGCGCTCGATGACGTAGGGCATATTCACGCTGGTAGCCAACTCGGCTACAACGCTCTTGGCCTGTTTCTTCGTAGCAACGAACAGGATCTTCTTGCCGCTCCTGGCAATCTGCTTCATCGCTTCTGCAGCAGCGTCTACGCGAGCCACAGTCTTGTGCAGGTCGATGATATGAATGCCATTGCGCTCCATGAAGATGTAGGGAGCCATAGCGGGATTCCACTTTCTCTTGAGGTGGCCGAAGTGACAGCCGGCCTCCAGCAGTTGGTCAAAATTTGTTCTTGACATTGTTTCTTTCTTTTTTAAATTTGTTTACGTTCCTTTTAATTCCGTTTTTGTTAGAATCAACCCACGGGTAGTCCCCCGATTAATAGGAGTCTCGCAGGTTTAGATGCTAAACAGCGACTTTCAGTACGCGTGCGTAATATATATAAATAGGTATATATTAACGCTTGCTGAACTGGAAGCGACGACGTGCCTTTGGACGACCCGGCTTCTTACGTTCAACCTCACGGCGATCGCGGGTCATGAAGCCTTCGGCACGCAGTGCCTTCTTGTCCTCGGCATTAATCTTCACCAGAGCACGGGCGATGGCCAGGCGCAGAGCCTGAGACTGACCGGTATAGCCGCCGCCGGTGAGGTTTGCTTTGATATCGTACTTCTCCACGGCGTCTACCGTCGTCAGGGGCTGCTTGACCACGAACTGCAGGATAGTGCTGGGGAAGTATTCGGTGAGGTCTCTCTTGTTGATGGTAATCTTACCCGTACCCTCGCTTACATAGATGCGGGCAATGGCGCTCTTACGGCGACCAAGTGCATTAACTACTTCCATCTCGGTTTATTATTTGTACTGGTTAATATCGATTGTCTTGGGACTCTGGGCCTCATGCTTGTGCTCGCTGCCTTCATAGATATAAAGGTTTGTGAGCAGTTGGCTGGCCAACTTGTTCTTGGGCAGCATGCCCTTTACGACCTTGCGCAGCAGTTTCTCATAGCCGTTCTTCTTGGCAATGATGCTGGCGGGGGTGTGCTCCTTCTGTCCGCCGGGATAGCCCGAGTAGGTCAGATAGGTGCGGTCGGTCATCTTGTTGCCCGTCAGGACAATCTTGTCCGCATTCACGATGATTACGTTGTCGCCACAATCCACAAACGGAGTGAAGTTGGGCTTGTACTTACCTCTCAACAATTTTGCCACCTTGGTGCAGAGGCGACCCAGAACCTGGTCGGTAGCGTCCACTACCACCCATTCCTTGGTTGCAGTCACCTTGTTCACATAAGTGGTCTTCTGACTCAGTGTGTCCATTTTAGTTTTTTCTTGTTCGTTACTACGTTTAACTTCTTGTTACTCTGCGATTCACGAACCACTCGTCCAGGCCAATGAAACGGGCTATTCACACGCAGTTTGGGCACTTTTCGGGGTGCCCTGATAATAATCGGCTTGCAAAGGTACGAAAAAATGGGGTATACACCAAATAATTTTGCAATTTTCCTAACACCGGCACCCAAAAACGCAAATTTGGGCTTCATAATTTGGTTTACATTATAAACTTATTTACCTTTGCGCCGCAATAACCCACAACACGCTATATCGCAATGGAAGATAAGGAAAAAGAGTTGACTCCACAGGAGTCGGTAGAGGTAATGCAGCGCATGGTGCGGCAGGCCGAAGCGACGGCCCACTTCACCGGTCGGCCCTTCCTCTGGGCCGGCGTCAGTTTCATCATCACGTTTCTCACGATGGCCCTCCTGTACGCCCTATGGCCCGGACGGAACTGGACGTGGGTGTTCTTCCTGTACACCGTCCTGAACTTCATCTTCTGGTATCGCTCCCTGCCCAGGAAAGGCTCCCCGCAGACGCTGGCCGAAAGGATAATCGGCGAAGTGTGGCGCACAGGCGAGGCCATGATATTCGGCACCGTCCTGTACGGCTGCATCGCCGCCGACGAACGCAGTTGGCTCGTGCCACCCATCCTACTGCTGCTGGTGAGCACCATCGTCTGCACCTCCGGCTACACCAACGACGACCAGTGGGGCTACTACCTGTCCGCCGCCGGCATGATTGGCGCACTGAGTTCCCTCTTCAACGGTTCGCGCTGGACGGTGATGACCTGGGGCGCCTGCCTCTACTACGCCGGGCTCTTCGCCGTCGTCCTCCTGGGCACGGGCTGGCGCTGGATGTACCTGGCCAAGCACCCCGAGAAGCGGAGGACAATGACGATAGACCCGGACGACGATGAGTGACCGCCCGAGGACCTTCCAGCCGCTGGACCCGTTGCTGCACTCCGAACTTCGTCTGGCCGTCGTGTCGCTGCTCATCAGCGTCACCGAGGCCGAGTTCCCCTACATCCGGGAACAGACGGGCGCCACAGCGGGCAACCTCAGCGTACAGATCGACAAACTGTCCGCTGCCGGCTACATCGACGTCGAGAAGTCCTTCAAGGGCAAGAGGCCCTGCACCCGCTGTCGCATCACCCCCGCAGGCCTGAAAGCCTTCGACGCATACATCGAGGCGCTGAAGAGTTACCTAACTATATAGAAGTGGGGCAGCAGCGCCCGGCCCGAAGAGACGCTTGATTCATTCAAGAGCCGTCCCGCCTTTCCCTTTCCCCGAACCGACATAAAACTGAGTTCCACACGTGGAACTGATGAGTTCCACACATGGAACTGGCGAGTTCCACGCGTGGAACTCACTTTGACATAGTAAGAAGGGGCAAGGAGCACCTCTGGCCCCTCGCCCCTTGTCCCCCACCTTTTTTTCGAAAAGAAATATCATAATATCATAGAAATATCATAGGAAATATCATTCCACATCGCTTTGTATTTCAGTTCAATACACCCGTTTTATGATATTATGATATTTCTTTTCGAGAAAAATTAATAAAGGTACCTATAATCGTCTGAGCATTGAATCCCTGAAGGCACAAAGGATGTTCTAATCCCCCTGCCTTTATCTATAAAGGTGAATCAGCAGAACCGCCTTTCTCTCAACACTCATCAAATGATAAACTACGGGTTATTCTTCCCAGTAGTTGTCGCCCCAGTAGTTGTTATCCTGCCGTGCATCGGGATTCAAATCACCCTCTACGTCGACACCACCATATCTGAGCCCCCTGTCGCTATCGCTCATTATACCGCTCTCGGCCAACACGTGGATGCTATGCAAAACCACAACCCTTGCATTCGGCGTTATATATGTCTTTTTCATAGTCGTTTAGCGTTTTACAATTTTCTTTCCATTAATGATATTCACACCATGCTGTGCACGACGAATGCGTTGGCCTGCAAGGTTGTATATCTCCTGCTCTTCCTTGTTCACTTTCCCGTCTTTCAAGCCATCAATGCTCGTCTCCACGTTGTCCAGGAAGAAATTGAACCTCACGTCTGCGACATCGTAGTAGGCATCCAACACGTCGCGAAAGGCGAAAAAGCCACGGTATCCCTTTATTGTGGTATTGCCGGTCGAGTACCAAAACATGTTGTCTTTTAGGAAAACATTTTCTTCGGGCACCTTCATGCTTACATAGGTCCCATAGAAGTAGGCTCGCTCAGAGGCCCTCTTGCCCACCTGCACGGCCGGTTCTTCCTCCGGATCTATGGCTACACCATCGAACGTAGCCGTCGTGACGTCCGAGCCGGTCTTGATAATCATCGGTGTATTGGCTGCAATACCCTCGTCCGCATCCACACTTGCAAACTCCACATTAATACCAACTATGGCACCCTCATCGTCCTCCTCGCTGCTCCATGCCTTGAACTCGGCCAGTTCGACATCGCTGCCAAAAGCAGCCTTCACCTGTTCGCCCGTTGCGTCAAACGGCAGAACGATGGTGCTCCAAATACCGCCCTTGATTGTTCGGTTCAGACACACGGCAACAACTCCATCGCTGGATTTAGGGGCTGTTGTTGAATTCTCATCGAGAATGGTCCGCGGGTCATCCGTCTCCCCAATGGTGATGTTGAAGTTCACATTGTTAAGTGTCTCTTCGCCTGAAGTAGTCGAGAAGTTCACTTCAGTGAGTGTAGCTGTAAGCACTGTTCCAACTTCCAATTCGCCGTTTGCAGAGACGGTGATGGTGAATAGTTCACCGCTAGAACCGGTAAAAACTTCATTAGATGATGACATACAGGTAACCATGCTTGCATTACCTGACATACTATGGCTTTCTGCCATACGCTCCCCTTTTGCTGCCGATACATAGTTAATGCCAGTAGGCAATATCAGTTTTATTGAAAAGGCCGTATAGGCTTTGTCATTACTCAATTCAACGCTGATGGTGCCCATTCCGCTTTGCGGAATTGATACATTAGGTACGACAATGGTGCTTGCTGCAAGGAGCTTGAGTAAACTGCATATTACAGCAGTTAACACTAGTGTCTATTAAATTCCGTTAATTTGAAATATAACTCTCTCATGCACAATATAATAAGTTCAGAAAACCTTGTCGCACTTTTGAAATGCGTACCTTTGTGCCCAAATCAAATTTGGGACAGATATGCACATCGGAC
>JAFSXQ010000131.1 GCA_017444005.1 Bacteroidaceae bacterium
TCTGGTACGAGTTGTACTGGTCATACGGATAGACGTCCCAGCCCTCGATGTACTTCGTGATGTTCTGCGAACTGGAGAAGTTCCATTCGCCCTCGAAATCTCCGTTCTTGATGAGATTTCGCTCGATTTCACCGTTGTTTTCGCTCCATTCGGGCTGCAGGGCGAGGTCTGCCACGCGGAAGGTATCGACGGGCATACCGTCGCGATAGACGAAGACGCGCCGGTCAGCCGTCACGGCGTAGCGATAGGTATGATACTCGCCGTCGGTGTTGTAGAACGTACCGCCGTTGGCGGGATTGGATATACCCTTCTCCGAGACGAAGACGTCCTTGGAGTTCTTCAGACCCATCGAAGTGTCCTTGACGTAGCCCTTGAATCCCAGTCCGCCACTGGTCACGGCATAGGGCAGGATCTGCTTGGCGGCGTTGTCCGTCTTGGCACGTACCTCTATGGTATAGCCGTTCTCGGTGAGTCCGCTGGCATCGAACGACTTGGATTCGTCGTCCTTCTTACCTTTATAGATAGGATTCTCGCTAAGGTCCTTGGCGGGGAGCGGCGTTCCGTGCGCTACAATATTAACGTACGTGCGTATGTCGCCCGAGCGCAGAATCAGTCGCCCTTCGGTGGTGCGCAGACTCGACACGTTGGTCACCGTCACGGACGTACTCTCGCTACCGGCCTTGATGGCGGATGGCGTCACGGTGAAACCGTTGGTCACGCTCACTTGAATGTCCTCGGTCAGTCCCGTGGCCTCTACGGTGACGGTGGCCGATTCGCCCGTGCCTTCGAGACGAATTACGTCGCTCAGTGTGGCACTGGCCTTGCGCAACGGAGCACCCGACTCATCGACGAAGCGGATGGTCAGCCCGTTCTGCGCCATAGCAGACAAACTGCTCAGCACCATCAGGATGCCAAACAGCGCGGTTCTCTTTAGGAAATCTCTTTTCATAAAGCGGTTATTTAGTGTTAGTTTCATGCGTTTTCGTGTTTTCACGTTGCAAATATAGTGTAAAGTTTTGAAATGGGAGGATTAATTTTACACTAAAGAGGTAGAAAAATGCGTAATTGATGCTTTATCTCTCCATTTTAACCAACCTTCGAACAATGATTTGCGGTGTTTAACAAAAATTAACGCGTAAAAATGTTTGTTTATTCCCAAATAATGCATAACTTTACACCGACAATCACATTATGCGACGTCAGGGGCACGAGTGTGTGGCCCTAAAAAGGCGATTAGGTGTGAATCGTATATTGGGTGTCATATTAGCAGCGCTGCTGGGCTTTGCGACGAGCAACGGACGAGCAGCAGAGTCGTTTGCGACTGACAGCGTGCAGTTGGTTCATCGGGCCGACAGTGTACAGTTGCGGCTGCGGTTTTGGTTCCCCGACCGACAGCAGGTGGGACGAAAGGATGTCCTGCTGGCTATACCGAAGTTGGTGAACGGGAACGACAGCCTAGAACTCCCCTCCGTGGGGCTCTATGGTCGCATACCCTGGCTCTACGGGGTACGCCGTGGCGAGTGGATGTTGCAAGGCTCTCAGGATGTTATGTTACGGGCAAAAGAGGTCCGGCGTGACGTCCCCTTGTCGTATATACGTACCGTTCGTTACCAGCCCTGGATGGAAGGGGCCTGCGTTAAGGTAGAACTCGTGCGCGTGACGTGCTGCGGCGACCTCACGAATCTCGCTGACTGGCTGGTGCTTAACCGCCAGGAGACCGTCATCCCCACCGAGACCATCTATCACACTCGTCGCCAGACGGCAAGCGGACAAGCACATGTCGACTTCATCGTCAACCGCATCGAACTGCGGCCCGACTATCACGACAACTACCTTGAACTGGACAAGATAAGCCGGCTCATCGACTCCATACAGGCCCTGCCCCGCACCCACATCGACAGCATCGCCCTTCACGGCTATGCATCGCCTGAGGGCCCTTACGACAACAACGTCTATCTGGCCAAGAACCGTGTGCGCGCCCTGGCCATGTACCTGGCTGAGCACCACCGGCTCGACTCGGCCATCATCAGCCAGCAGTACACGCCCGAGGACTGGGCCGGCCTGCGCCGTTTCGTGGACGAAAGCCAGTTGCCGCACCGCCGGGAGATACTTGCCCACATCGACGACACCGTGGCGTTGCGTCGCGACCCCGACCGCCATCTGGCCGTCGTCAAGGTGCGCTACCCCCAGGACTATGCCGTCATCCTGGCCGACTACATGCCCTACCTGCGACATACCGAATACACCATACTCTACACCACCACGTCGCAGACGGCCGAGGTCAAGCCCGAGGTGCGCAAGGCCGAACTGCCCGAGGATCCGCACTTCCTCACCGACCGGCCCCATGCCCAGTTCACGCCCCTGCGCCCCCTGTTTGCCGTCAAGACGAATCTGCTCTACGATGCGGCCCTCTGGCCCAACGTCGAGGTGGAGGTTCCCTTCGGACCGGATGCCCGCTGGAGCGTTATGGCCGAGTGGGGCAGTCCGTGGTACGTATGGCATCACAACTCGCGCGCCTATCAGATACTGAACGTCGGTGCCGAGTTGCGCCGCTGGCTGGGCAAGTGCCCGGCGTGCCGACCCGTGCTGTCCGGCGCCTTTGTGGGCCTGTACGGCTACGGTGGCAAGTACGACCTGGAGTGGAACTCCATCGGCAACCAGGCTGAGTACGCCAACTTCGGCGTGTCGGCCGGTTACAGTTGGCCCATCAGCCGCTGCCTGAACATCGAGGTCGGTGGTTCCGTGGGCGTGGTCTTCGGTAAACGCCGCCACTATCACGGCGAGTTCGACGACACCCACCTCATCTGGAAGCGCTTCGGCTCCGTCTTCTACGCCGGCCCCACGCGCCTCAGTGTTACCCTCGTCTGGCTCATACCCCGTAAGTGGTTCAAACATGAAGAATTGAAAAATTGAAGAATTGAAGAGTTGAAGAATTGAAATAAAATCTGTGTAATCTGTGTAATCTGTGTTAAAAGAATAAATAACAATGAGAGTCAGTAGCACCATAGCACGTATCGTACGACAGCACACGCAAGTGTTGTTGCAGGTGCTCATTTTCTCATTCTCTCATTTTCTCATTCTCTCATTTTCTCATTCTCTCATTTTCTCATTCGTCGCCTGCGACCGTCGTCCGCTGGAGGTCTACTACCAGGGTACCGTGCAGTTGCGCATCAACACCGACTGGCAGACCGACTTCGGCCAGACTCCGGAACGGGCTACCTATCTTATATATAAGGACGAAGTGCTGTACACCAGCATCGTCAACACCGACCACGTGGAGTATCAGGACGTCATCCTGGAGCCCGGAACCTACCAACTCATCGTCTTCAACGAGACCAGCGACATCGACGAGTTCCCCTCGCTGCGCTTCGAGAACCTGGGCGATTACCGGCGCGCCGCCGTGCGTGCCAAGCCGCGAACCACCCGTGCCTCCAAGGCCTGGGACCGCGACGTCACCTACATGTGCGACCCGTTGGAGCCCATCGGTTGCGCCATCGACACCATCGTCGTCACGCAGGAGATGGTGGAGGAGTACTTCCGCTTCATCGACTACCGCAAGCGCCACGATGTCGCCCGCTACGACACGGCACGCTACTCCTTCAACGAGATAGTACAGCCCATGACCACGAAACTGAAGGTGCGCATACTGGTGCGGAAAGGTTTCCAGACGCTCGTCCAGAACCGGGCCACCGTCGATGGCGCCAGCATCAGCGGCATGGCCGACGGCTTCTACCTCAACCGCGTGGACCGTACCGACGAGACGGGTATATTGCCCCTCGACGAGTGGCAGTTGCTGCCCATACCGGGGGAGACGGAGCGCGGATGGTGCGTCTTCAACCTCGACCCGCAACGACTCACAACCGCCGACGACAGCCTGGGACTGGGCATCGACACCTACGGACTGCCCAACGGCAAGGAACTGGAGGCCAACCGCGACTCCACCGACAACGTGCTCACCCTGGCCTTCGCCTACGCCGGCACCGACAACCAGGGCTACCGCGGCAAACTGCTCACCTACAACGTCGGCAAGCGCATGCGCTACTACGTGCAGGACGGCTACTTCGTGCCCCACGGCCATGCCCGCGAGAAGGCCGAGGTGCTCAAACACATCCGTTGCGAGATTGTCATCGACGGCAAGGACGCCGTGGACATTCCCGACACCATAAACGTAGACCCCTCCAACGCCAGCGGCTTCGATGCCGTGGTTGACGAATGGGAGTTCGGCGGCACCTTCGAATTCGGAGGATTCTAAACGCGACACACCTAATCAAACAAAATATTAACCCAAAATTAACAAGATTCACACCAAGAAAACGAAAAACAAAAAGAGAAACGAACAGAAACAGAATTAATTAATTTAATAACTAAAAATTAACAAAACATGAAAAAATCAAAATTCATCGCAGCGGCTGCGCTATTCACGCTAGCCAGTTGCACAGTCAGTGACGAAGTCTTCACTGGCGCAGAGAACTTGACCCAACAACAGCAGGACGAGAACGTAATCTCGTTCGGGACGTACGTGGGGAA
>JAFSXQ010000132.1 GCA_017444005.1 Bacteroidaceae bacterium
TAAATCCACACAAATCATTCATAAATCTCTTCTAGGGACTATTTATGTTTGATTTTGTGTGGATTTATGTTCTATAGTCTTGTTATCCGTGTCCGGAAAAATTCGTTTAATTCGTTTAATTCGTTGTTGAAAAATGATTTCTGTATCTTGACACAATCTCTTTTTTGTACCTTCAAGGGAGGCGATGGTTTATTTGATCACTAGTGCACGGTCGATGGTGTCCTTAAGCGCTTGTGCATGGGGTGTTTGGGCCGTGGCCAACTGACGCTGCAACTGCTTCAGCGTCTGCAGCACGTAGGGGCGAATCTTGTCCGTGTCGAGGCGACCGGTCAGGCCGTTCACGTAACTCGTCTGCAGGGTCCGGCGGTAGGGCGAGAGGTTCTTCTGCCCAGCGTCCTTCATGATGAGGCGCGTCAGGTCGGCCAGGTATTCGTCGGCCCGGTACTCGTCGTTCAGGTACAGTGCGCGGCCGATGAGGCGTGCCACACCGCTTGAGGCGATGGCTCGGGTCAGGTCGTTCGGGTCGGCCTCCAGACGCTTGGCGTAGGGCAGGTCGCGCAGCCACGTGGGCTCCGTCAGGATGTTGCGCTCCACGAACCGGAGGGCATCGAGTTGCTTCTGGCGAGGTTGCGGACGGTAGACGTCGCCCTGCTCAGCATTGGTCCTGAAGTTCTCGAGTTGACCGCCGATGTTGTTGATGACGTGCCCCATGTAGCGCATAAACTGGTTGCGGATCTGGCCGTACATCGTCTCCAGGTTCTCGTTGTAAATGTCGTCGTCGGCCAGGGTCCACGTGGGCAGTTGCTGCAGTTCGCGCTTCAGGTTCAGTATGCCGTATTCGCTGGCCTTCACGGCGTCGTCGCCCAGGTCCTCGGTCTGTCGGCGCGGGTCGTCCTGCCACGTCTCGCCGTCGCCCCACCACAGGCGCGGATTATTGGCCACGTTCTCCTTCTCGAACAACCGTTGCAGGGCCCGGTAGTCTTCGTCCTCGTTCTGTGCGTCCAGCATGGGGGTGTAGCCCCACTGGATGGCCCAGCAGTCGTAGTCGTTGATGCGGGGGAATATCTCGTTCTGCGTCATGCCGTCCTCGGGCTGTGCTACGTAGTTGAAGCGGGCGTAGTCCATGATGGAGGGGGTGTGTCCGTGCTCGGCCACCCAGGCACGATCGCGCAGTTTCTCCACGGGCACGGTGCTCGACGAACCGAAGTTGTGGCGCAGGCCCAGCGTGTGGCCCACCTCGTGGCTCGATACGAAGCGGATCAACTGTCCCATCAGTTCCTCGTCGTAGTGCATCTTGCGTGCGGCCTCGTCAATCGAACTGGCCTGCACCATGTACCAGTCGTGAACCAGGCTCATCACGTTGTGGTACCAGCAGATGTGGCTCTCCAGGATTTCGCCCGTGCGGGGGTCGCTGACGTGAGGTCCGTAGGCATTGGCGATGGGGCTGGCCAGGTAGCGGATGACGCTGTAGCGTGCGTCCTCCATCGACATCAGGCTGTCCTCGCCCTCGGGCCATTCCAGGGCGTAGATGGCGTTTTTGAAGCCCGCCTTCTCGAAGGCCTTCTGCCAGTCATTCACGCCGGCGATGAGGTACTTGCGCCACTGCTTCGGCGTGGCCGGGTCGATGTAGTAGACGATGGGCTTCACGGGTTCCACCAGTTCGCCGCGACGCATCTTCTCCACGTCCTCGGGCCGGGGCTCCAGGCGCCAGCGGCTGGCGAAGATCTTCTGCCGGACGCGCTGCTGATTGTCGGTGTAACTGTTGTAGCCGTGTGTGAAGAAGCCCACGCGCGGGTCGTAGTAGCGCGGCTTCATCGGGTCGGAGGGCAGCAGCACGAACGACAGGTTCAGGCCGAACGTGGCCTTGCCCGTGCTGCGTACGCTGGCCAGGTTGCCGTTGGAATTATACGTCTTCACCATGCGAACTTCGGTGTTCAGGGGGAAGGTCTTGATGTCCTCCACGTACGAGAGGTTGGGCAACATGTTGGCAATCTGGTAGTTCGTCTTCGTCGACTTGGTCAGTCCCGTCGTCGGGTTGTCCTCGTTCAGGAAGCCGGTAACCTTAATCTTGTACACGCTGTCCGTCTTGTTCTCGTTCTTGAACGAGGCGATGATGGGGTTCTCGTTCGATACGGTGATGGCCCGGTTGATGGCCTGCGTCGTGTCGCTCACGTTGACGAACAGGCGCACGCGCAGCAGCAACTGATGGTCCACGCCCCGTTCGAAGTAGACGGTCTGCTGGTTCAGCATCTCGCCGCCGAACTTACCGCTGCCGGCGGGCGTGGATGTGTAGCGCGTGGTGGTCAGGAAGTCGCGGCCGATGAGCGAGTCGGGAATCTCGAAGAACCAGTCGTTCTCCACCTTCGTCACATGGAACATGCCCTGGCGGTCCACCGAAGGCTTCGGTGCGGGCTTCTGCTGAGGTTGCTGGGGCTGTTCGGGTTGTCCCTTCTTGTTCTTCTTGGACTTCTTCCCCTGCTTGCCGTTGGCCTGCTGGGCCTCCTGCTTGTCCTGCTTCTTCTTGTCCTTCTTCACTTGCTCGGTCTTCTGCTTGTCCGAGTCCTTCTTCTCTCTGGCGCTCACCGTCGGGCTCAGTAGCGCGAGGGCGAGCATGATGGTCAGTAGTTTGTTCATATTGTTTGGGTTAAAAGTTGTGTCTCGTGTAGCGTGGCCTTCCGCCTCGTGTGGCATCGGTTCGCGCGTTGTGTCGTTTGAGTGAGTTCCACGCGTGGAACTCATCAGTTCCACACGTGGAACTCGCCAGTTCCATGCGTGGAACTCTCATGGAACTAGCAAGGACGAGTCGCCATAACTGAGGAAGCGGAAGTCGTGCGACAGGGCGTACTGGTAGACGCGCCGCCAGTCGTCGCCGATGAAGGCGCTGACCAGCAGGAGCAGCGTCGACTGCGGCTGGTGGAAGTTCGTTATCATCCGCTCCACGATGCGGTAGCGGTAGCCCGGTGCGATGATGATTTGCGTGGAGGCGTGCAGCACGTCCAGGTCGTGGGCGTCCATGTAGGCGAGCAGGGCCCGAAGGGCCTCGAGTGCGGAATCAGCGTTACTTTCATTCTTCACTCTTCGTTCTTCACTCTTCGCTCCCTCATAGGGCTCCCACTGGCTGACGTGCATTTCCTCTTCGCCTCTTATGGCGCGAAGGCCCATCCAGTACAGGCTCTCCAGCGTGCGGACGCTGGTTGTGCCGACGGCGATGGCGCGGCCGCCGTGGCGGATGAGTTTCTCCAGCGTCTGGCGACGGACGGCGATGTGCTCGGTGTGCATGTCGTGGTGGCCGATGTCGTCCGACTTCACGGGGCGGAACGTGCCGGCCCCGACGTGCAGCGTCACCTCCTCGCGGTCGATGCCCCGGCGGTCCAGTTCGTCCAGCACGCGCTGGGTGAAGTGCAGGCCGGCCGTCGGTGCGGCCACGCTGCCCTCAATCTTCGAGTACACCGTCTGGTACGTCCGCTTGTCGCTCTCCTCCGTCGGGCGGTTCAGGTAGGGCGGGATGGGCAGTTCGCCCATAGCCTCCAGGATTTCGCTCCAGGTGTAGGGCCCGTTCCAATGGAAATCCACCCAGTGGCTTGTGCCGTGCGGCTCGCCTCGTTCGGCAGTGATGGTGATGGTCTCCCCTTGAATCTCCACTTCCGCTTTCAGTGTCCCCTGTTTCCACTTCTTCAGGCCGCCCACCATGCAGTACCAGGCCGTGCGGCCGCGCTGTGCGAAGTTCTCCTGGTACTCTGCCGGCTGGGCAGGTTCCAGGACGAGAATCTCTACGCGCGCGCCTGTTTCCTTATAAAAGAATAGTCGGGCCTGGATGACGCGCGTGTTGTTCATCACCAGCAGGGCGCCCTCGGGCAGGAGGGCGGGCAGGTCGCAGAAGTGGCGCTCGCCAATCTCGCCCCGGTCGTAGATGAGCAGTTTGCTCTGGTCGCGCTCCGCCAGGGGGAACTTGGCGATGCGCTCGTCGGGCAGGGGGTAGTTGAAGTCCTTGATTTGTATGTCTTTGGGATTTGTCATGTGTGGGCTGCGTTATAGGTCGAGGGTGACTTCCACGGGGCAGTGGTCGCTGCCGAATATCTCGTTGTGGATGGCGGCCGACTGGAGGCTGGGCACGAGGCGGTCGCTGACGATGAAGTAGTCGATGCGCCACCCGGCGTTCTTCTCGCGTGCGTGGAACCGGTAACTCCACCACGAGTAGGCATCCGTGAGGGTGGGGTAGAAGTGGCGGAACGAGTCGGTGAAGCCGCTCCGGAGCAGCGTGGTCATCTTCTCGCGCTCCTGGTCGGTGAAGCCGGCGTTCTGGCGGTTCGTCTTCGGGTTCTTCAGGTCAATCTCCTCGTGCGCCACGTTCAGGTCGCCGCACAGGATGACGGGCTTCTCCTTGTCCAACGCGAGCAGGAAGTGGCGGAAGTCGTCCTCCCACTGCATGCGGTAGTCAAGGCGTTTCAGGCCGTCCTGGCTGTTCGGTGTGTAGCAGCAGACGAGGAAGAAACGCGGGTACTCCAGGGTGATGACGCGCCCCTCGTGGTCGTGCTCGTCGATGCCGATGCCGTAGCGAACCGACAGGGGCGTGTGGCGTGTGAATATGGCTGTGCCGGAGTAGCCCTTCTTGTCGGCATAGTTCCAAAAGGCTTGGTAGCCCGGGAAGGCAATGTCGAGTTGTCCGGCTTGCATCTTCGTTTCTTGCAGACAGAAGAAATCGGCATCCAGCGTGGCAAAGGTTTCTGCAAAGCCCTTGCCTGCTACGGCCCGCAGGCCGTTGACGTTCCAACTTATGAATCTCATGATTCAAGATTAGGGATTAGGGGATTAGGGATTAGTGGATTAGGGATTAGGGATTAGCGGATGGCCACTTTCTTGCCGTCCACGATGTAGATGCCTGGGGCGAGCCCGAGGTGGAACTGGCCGTAGGGCACGCTGCGGCGCACCATCATGCCGTTGATGTTGTAGACATCGACGGGGCGCTGCATCACCCGGCCCACGTCGATGCGGTCGGGCTGTCCATAGAGTTCCTCGGGCAGTTCGATGACGTCGTCCGAGAGGTCGTAGACGGTGAGGCGCTTGTAGATGTACTCGGCGCGCTTCCGCAGCCACGTCTTGGCCCTGGTGGTGACGGTGGCGTAGTTCTTGCCGTCGCCCCATCCCGTGCTTTTCGTCGTGGTGCCTGTCCACCAGTTGTATTCCTCGTTGGTGACGCCGTTCTGGTTGTGGACGAGCGAGGGCTCGGCGTACTGGAAGTAGTCGTCGCAGTACTCGATGAGTTCGTCCAGTTTCCCGCTCGTCATGAACTCGGTCCACAGGCGGTAGTAGGCCTTCTTGGCCACGTCGCTGCCGCGCAGCAGTTGCTTGAAGAAGGGGAAGCCGACGTTGGAGGAGTTCATGTACTGGAAGAGGTCGCTCGAGGCTTCGGAGATGAAGTAACTATGCGGATTGCTGCGTTCGTAGCCGAACGACCAGTCGAAGTCCCAGACGGGGCCCAGGGTCCACAGCGAGTCGGCCGTGATGTCGGCATTGTAGATGAACCAACTCTTGGGGTGCATGAGTTCCTCGTTGCGGACGAGGTCGGTGACGAGCATGGCGCGGACCATTGCGTCCACGTCGAGCAGGGCCGTGTCGTAGTCCTTCTTGACGGCCAGGGTGAACGTGTTGAAGGCGTCCTGTATCTGCTGGAACCGCTCGTCGGCCTCTTCCTGCGTGATGAGGGAGTCCTGGAGCATCTCTTCGAAGTCGGGTTCCTTCAGGTTGACGTAGAGCCTGTAGTTCTTGTCGCGGAACTTGTAGGGTTCGTCGTAGTACGAGTCGAGTTCGAGCATGACGGCGTTGGTCTCGTCCTCGAGGTCGATGCTGTTGTTGTGGAAGCCGGTCTTCTCGGTGAAGTTGTACGAACCGCGGTAGTGGCCGTTGACGTACAGTTCTACGGGTACGATGTGGTTGCAGCCGGCCGTGCCCACCATGTCGGCCACCTTCATGGCCAGGGCATTGGTGGTCATGGAGCCCGTCTGCTTGTTGCTGAGCAGCACCCACGAGCGGCCGCTCTTCATGCCCAGGGGCTTCTGCTTCTCGTAGAACTTCAGCCGGTAGGGGTTCTTGCTGTCGCTGCCGTAGCCCCAACTGCTGTTGCCTCGGCCGCGAATCAGCATGGGCGTCTCCTCCATGTCGGGGAACACGCCGCCGCCGTCGATGCGGATGGTGGCCTCCTCGTAGTACGTCTTGCCGTAGCGGCCGATGTAGGTCCAGGCGTTCCACGATTCTCCGTCGTCGAAGGTGATGTCGATGCGCGGCACCTGGTACTCGGTGGTGGAGTGGTCGGAGAGGA
Source organism: Bacteroidaceae bacterium (assembly GCA_017444005.1). Lineage (GTDB taxonomy): Bacteria > Bacteroidota > Bacteroidia > Bacteroidales > Bacteroidaceae > Physcousia. Next base: position 6,317 of record JAFSXQ010000132.1, read on the forward strand.
AGTCGACCCGGACCACGTAGTCGCGACCGAAGGGCATGAAGCCCTTCCGGTACTCCGCCGGTGAGACGAGCGTGGGCTCCTCGCCTTCGTTCCCGGGTTCGCTCCAGACCTCATCCTTCACCTTCTCGCACCGGTAGATGTACTGTTTCGGGTAGGCCACGGTGTAGTGCACGGGCTGCTCGAAGCGCAGACGGCTCTGCTTGCTGTACTGGAGGCGTCCGTCGATGTAGGCCTTGGCGCCCTCGGGCACCTTGAAGGAGGGTGTCAGCCGCTTGCCGATGCAGCCCACGCTGGCCGTAATCTCGCCGGTCGACTGGTCGATTTGCCCTTCGGCATCGGTGAAGAGTTGGTCGTTGAACTTGTTGTTGAACTTGAAACTCTCGAAGGCGGGCCGTTCGCGGTTGTACGTGTCGCTCTGGCTGAGTACGGCGGCCTTGACGATGGTGAGCGTGGTGTCGCCCGCCAGGTGCAGACGGATGTCGGTGTCGTCCTCGTCCCACTGCTCGATGTAGGCACGCGGGAAAATCATGGTGGACGAGTCCGTCAGTTCGATGAACACGGTGTCGCTTTGGGCAACGGCCAGGGCGCATGCGCTGAGGGTCAGGATGCACAGCAGTATGAAACGTCTCATGGTCTCAGGTATTTGGATAGTTCGCTATTAATCTGTCGCAGGCCCTTGGCAATGCTCTGGGCATTCAGCAGGGCGCCCATCTTGCTGGTGTGCGTGTGGTCCTTCTTGTAGAACTCCTGGGCCTTCTCGCGGCCCATCTCGTCGAAGGCGTCGGCGGTGATGTTGTGCAGGTCCACGAACTCCACGCCCGTCTGGTCCACCACGTCGCGATACCAGCGGCCGAACGAGTCGTTGCGGCGCTCAATCTTGCCCACGGCCCACTTGTTCTTCTCACCGTCGCCCCACTCGTTGCGGGGTGTCAGGCTGACGAGGATGGGCGTGGCCCCCTTCTCGCGCACGTCGTCAATCATCTTCCTGAGGTACCAGCCGAAGGTGTACACCACCTCGTTCCAGACCTCCTTGTCCGTGCGGACGCGGTAGACGTGGCTGGAGTCGGCCGTGCCTGTGATGTCGTTGCGGGCCTTGCCGTTGGCCAGTTCGTTGCCGGCATCGTTGTGGCCGAACTGGATGAGCACGAAGTCGCCCGGCTGCACGTCGTTTATCACCTTGTCCCAGCGGCCCTCGCGTAGGTAGGAGCGGCACGAACGGCCGGCCTGTGCCGAGTTCTGGATGGTGATGCGGTCGGTGTCGAAGATGGTGGCCGCCTGGCTGCCCCAGCCCCACATGCCGTCCTCGTCGCGGTCGGTATTCTTCACGGTGGAGTCGCCGGTGATGAACACCACGGGGCGTCCCTTCTGGCGCTTCACGCCGGTCGTGGGCCGCTCCGCCTTCATCATCCGCTTCAGTGCGGCCACCTCGGGATGGTTGCACTCGAGGAGTCCGTCGGCTGCCGAGCGCGCGTTCAGTTGTGCACCGAAGGCCGACGTGTGGATGTGGTCGAGGTAGAAGTGGTAGTTGAACTTCCACTCCGACATGCGGTCGTACTTGCGTGCCGATATCTCGTTCAGGTCCACGAAGGGACAGTTCAGTTCCTCGGCAATCTGGCGTGCCCAGAGGCCAAACGTCTGGTTGACGCGTGTCACGTGGCCCACGTGACCGTCCTCGTAGGCGTTCCTCGGAGTCAGGCTCATCAAGATGGGATGGGCCCCCAGCGCACGGGTTTCGCGCACGAAGCGGCGCATGTATTCACCGTAGGAGTACACCGTCTCCTTCACGCCCGTCTCCTTGATGGTGACGTTCATCGAGTCGGTGGCCGAGATGCCGCGTATGGTGGCGCGTGCACGGCCCGAGTCGAAGGGACCGTTGTCGTTGTGCCCCAGTTCGATGATGACGTAGTCGCCCGGCCGGATGCCCTTCTTCACGTCGGGCCACAGACGCGTGTAGAACGTGCGGCTCGAGGTTCCGCCCAGTGCCTGGTTCTCTACGGTGATTTGGTTCTCGTCGAAATATTCGTGGGCATAGAATCCCCAGCCCCACTGTCCGTTGTCGCCGTTGCCCAGCGTGCCGGTGCGCATCGTGCTGTTGCCGACCAGGAAGAGCACGGGGTTCGTCCCCCGCCGACTGCTGCCGGCCACGGGGCGGGCCGTCTTGGCTTTGTCCAGCGAATCCAGGGTAAGGTCTACGACTTTGTTCACGTCCTCCATGGGGCGGTAATCGGTCTGTGCCGTCATGCCGGTGGGCAGCAACAGAGCCAGCAGGGATAGTGTCAAGTTTGTTTTCTTCATGTTTTTGTAGTTTGTGTACGTACCTACGCGCGCGTACCTCTATATAAATTAGGGCAAAAGTAGTAAGAAAAAACGAAATGGCAAAGTAATTTGTTGCCCAAGTGAGCGGAATGTTGTATTTTTGTGCCATGATAGAAGGTTTGGTTACCAGTATGCCCATGTTCGTCGCCGCTTTTTGGTCGGTGGTGCTGGTGCTGTACTACGTGGAGCGGCGCAATGCGATAACGCTTCGTCTGTTCATTTTTATGCTCACGACCGGCGTGCTCTATGGCTGTCACTATGTCTACTTCAACTTCGACGGTCGTATCTCTGTGGGCCTTGAGACGCTCTATCGCTGTTGCAACCTGGCCGTCTATCCGCTCTACTACTTCTACCTGCGTTCGCTCACCCTGCACCGGGTGGAGGGTCGGGTGGTCTTCCTCAGCCTTGTTCCGGCCCTCGTGCTTCCTTTGCTCGGCATCCGCTGGCCGGGTGTGGAGGTCGTGGCAAAGGGCGTGTTTGCCCTCGAGGTCGTCGTCGTCGGTCTGTTGGGCTGCCGCTTGCTGCACGGCTACGAACGCATGATAGCCGAGAACTACGCCGATGCCGAGAACCGGTCGCTGGTCGACATCCGTCGTCTGTTGCTGTTCTTTGTGGCCACCTCTCTGGCTTCGCTTGTGGCTAACTTTCTGGGGCGCGAGCAGTTCACGTCGTCGGTGGCTCTGCTGGCCCTGCCTTCCGTGCTTTTCTCTGCGCTGATTTTCATGCTGGGCTTTGTGGGCGTCCGCGAAATGCGGTCGGTGCTGGAGGTGCAGCGCGACCTGACCGAAGACGTGGCGGTCGCCTCCGCCGTTCCCTGCGCATCGGCCAGCCTTCCGGCAGAGGGTGTGAAGGATGACGACTGTGAGAAGTTCGAAATCCTGAAGCAACAGATACAGCGCGTGATGGACGAGGAAAAACTGTTCCTGCAGCCCAATCTGAAAATCAACGATTTGGCCCGTCGGCTCGGCTCGAACCGGAACTACATCTACAGGGCCGTGAATGTAGGGATGGGCATCTCCTTCTCCGAGTTTGTCAACCACCGGCGCATCGATTATGCCCTCCAACTGATGGCGTCGGGCATCGATGCCGGCTTTTCCGACCTCTACATGCGGTGCGGCTTCTCGTCGCAGTCGGCTTTCTACCGCAACTTCAAGGCGTACAAGGGCTGTTCGCCCACCGACTACGTAGCGGGCGCAGAGCAACAAGAAGGGTAGGGGACGGGCCGGAAAAAAGTCAAGGCTGTCATCGTCATGCCGACGTGACAGCCTCGAGCGAAGTAAAACAAAGCAAAGTGCTTATAAAAAAGCGGTGCAAATTTAGCACATAATCGCTTTTCGTGTGTGTGCAAATTCGCAGAAACTTTTTGCAAATTTGCAGAATTTATGTCGAAACGACGGTGCCGCCGTCGCTGTCGGCATACCGCTGGAGCAGTTCTTGGATGTATCGGGCGCAGGCTTCCGTCTCGGCGCGATTGCCGTCGTAACCGTTGACGATGCACACCAGCCGGGTGGTGTCGAGGTCGATTTTCGTGCGTTCGTTGTCGCTGGTGGGTGTGGCTATTCCGCCCATCTCGTCGCGCCATACGGGCATCCCCTGTATGTTCAGCGGCCCGCGCCCGATGCCTTCGTAGGGTTCGCCCTCGCGTCCGATGCCCAGGGTGAGCCGTTCGCCCCTGATTTTGTCGCCGTCCAGCCCGCTGATGCTGTATCCGTAGGCTATCGATGCCAGGTTGATGAGGTCCACCACGGTGCTCACGCGGTACAGGTCGTTGCCCTTCAGCGTCCGCCTGACCAGTGCCTCGCCGCTCGGACGATAGCGGCTGGGGTCCTTGCCACAGCGCTTATACATCTCCCGCGTGGCCTCGATGCTGGGCATCTGCTTAATGCTGTCGGTGGTGTACTTTATTCGATATTCCTCGATGAAATGGCCGATTTCTGACCACAGGGCATCGTCGTTCTCCGTGTTCCTTACCGATGCCACGATGGCGGCACCCGCAAACTGCGGGCACCGCTGACGTATCTCTTCACTTATGATAAAATTCATAATCCCTAATCCCTAATCTCTACTCTCTAATCCCTAATCCTTAATCCTATTCACTCCGCGTATGCACTTCGGCTCCTGGTTCTCAGTGGTGCTGCGCGTGGCCGTGCTGTCGTTCCAGAGGCTGTCGGTGTCCAGCGTCTGCTCCCTCGTGTAGATGTACCCACCGTAACCGTAACTGTCCCAATAGCGGTCGTAGTTGCGCAGGTTGAAGTAGGTCAGGTTCTTCAGGGTGTACGAGTCGGCAATGTAGCCGGTGAAGTAGTTGTAGGTGAGCCGGTAGTCGACGATGGCGCAGTCGAGGTTCGGGTCGTCGAACTGGAGGTAGATGATGCCGTTACGGATTTCGTAGTCGAAGTAGTGTGTTATCGAGCCGCGATAGTAGTAATCCACCTCTATGCCCTCGCCGTAACTGTATCCATAGCCACGCGGCTGGAACTCGATTTCGGAACCCCGGGCCTTCTCGCCGTCGATCCACATATCCATGTCGCCGAACCAGTGTCCCCTGACGTTGTACCCAACGTTCTCGTCCTCGTCTATGTAGCAACTTGTCAGACTCAGTGCGCATGCCATCATGATGGCCAGCATCCATAGGTTTTTTGTCATCTTCTTCATAGTTGTACGTTTTATCAGGTTTCGATGGTGCAAAGTTAGGGACTTTTCTCCACACATGCAAGAGAGTATCCCTATTCCTGCAGAGGAATTTTCCTAATTGCTTGAGGGATATGGGTGAAGAATCGTGACCGATTATTGCATAAAATTCGCCGAAGTGTGCAATGAAATGCATAAATCTTTGTCGAATGTACAGTTGTGTCGTAATTTTTTCGTACCTTTGCAGCCGAAATCGAGCGAAAACCAGAAATATACATTATATTATATATATAAAGAAGGTATGAAACTGAACATTATCGTACTTGCTAAGCAAGTGCCCGACACGCGCAATGTGGGGCCCGATGCCATGACTCCTGAAGGCACGGTGAACCGCAGTGCGTTGCCTGCCATCTTCAATCCCGAGGATTTGAACGCCCTGGAGCAGGCTCTTCGACTGAAAGACCAATTCCCCGGCACCACGGTGCACGTCCTGACGATGGGCCCCGGCCGTGCGGCTGAGGTGATACGCGAGGCCATGTATCGCGGGGCCGATGGTGGCTATCTGCTGACCGACCGCGCCTTTGCCGGTGCCGACACCCTCGCCACGAGTTATGCCCTGGCCACGGCCATCAAGCATGTGTGCCCCCAGGTGGACCTCATCATCGGCGGTCGTCAGGCCATCGACGGCGACACCGCACAGGTGGGCCCGCAGGTGGCAGAGAAACTGGGCCTGAACCAGATAACGTACGTGGAGGAAATCGTAGAAGTGAAGAGTGAAGAACGCACTCTTCACTCTTCACTCATTGCCCGTCGTCACATCGACGGTGGTGTGGAGACGGTGGAAAGTGCCCTGCCTCTGGTGCTTACCGTTAATGGTAGTGCCGCTCCCTGTCGTCCCAGAAACGTGAAGCGCGTGATGAAGTTCAAGCGCGCCCTGGCTCCGCTGGAGTTGCCGCAGGGACAGACCTACGAGGACCTGCCCTACGCCGACCAGTACGGCAAGAAGCAGTACCTGAAGATTCAGCAACTGACGACGGCCGACGTGAATGCCGACCTCCAACAGTGCGGTCTCGCAGGTTCGCCCACGAAGGTGAAGGCCGTGGAGAACATCGTCTTCAAGGCTAAAGAGAGTAAGGTGCTGACCGGCTCGGACGAGGACATCAACGGGTTGGTCAAGGAATTATTGGCAAGTCATACGATAGGATAATGAACAACGTATTCGTATATTGTGAACTTGAAGGCACGAAGGTTGCCGAAGTAAGTCAGGAACTGCTCACCAAGGGCCGCAAGTTGGCCAATACACTCGGTGTGCAGTTGGAAGCCGTTGCCGCCGGAAGTGGCATCACGGGCAAGGTTGAGAGCCAGATATTGCCCTACGGCGTAGATAAGTTGCACATCTTCGATGCAGAGGGCCTCGCCCCCTACACCTCGAAGCCCCATACGGCCGTGCTGGTGAACCTGTTCAAGCAGGAGAAGCCCCAGATATGCCTGATGGGCGCCGACGTGGTGGGTCGCGACCTGGGCCCCCGCGTCAGCAGTGCCCTGCACAGCGGCTTGACCGCCGACTGCACGGCCCTGGAGATAGGTAGTCACGAAGACAAGAAGGCCGGCAAGACCTACGAGAACCTGCTCTATCAGATTCGTCCCGCCTTCGGTGGTAACATCGTGGCCACGATTGTCAATCCTGAGAATCGTCCCCAGATGGCCACCGTCCGCTCCGGCGTGATGAAGGCCGAGGTGCTCGACCCCGACTACAAGGGTGAGGTCATCGTGGAGGATGTGGCCAAGTTCGTGCCCGAGACGGAGTACGTCACCAAGGTGCTCGACCGCCACGTGCAGGCCGCGAAGAACAACCTGAAGGGTGCACCCATCATTGTGGCCGGTGGCTATGGCGTGGGTTCGAAGGAAGGTTTCGCCCAACTCTACGAACTGGCCAAGGTGCTGCATGCCGAGGTGGGTGCCTCGCGTGCCGCCGTCGATGCCGGTTTTGCCGACCACGACCTGCAGATTGGTCAGACGGGTGTCACCGTCCGTCCGAAGGTCTACATCGCCTGTGGCATCAGCGGTGCCATCCAGCACGTGGCCGGCATGAAGGAGTCGGGCATCATCATCAGCATCAATAGCGACGAGAATGCCCCCATCAACACCATCGCCGACTACGTCATCAACGGCACCGTCGAAGAAGTGGTTCCGAAACTGATTAAGTATTATAAGCAGAATAGTAAATAAGAGGAGTTATAAGAAGAAGTTAAGATAGGAAGTTATAAAGAGAAGTTAAAAAGAGCCGATAGTAATGACCAACAACTTTCAAGATCTCCTTGCATGGCAGAAGGCACACGAATTTGTGTTGATAGTGTATAACACAACTCGTACATTTCCTGAATGGGAAAAGCATCGCCTTTGTTCGCAATTCGAAAGAGCCGCTGTCTCTATTGCTGCTAACATTGCAGAAGGATATAGAAAGTTAAGTAGGGCAGATAAACTCCGTATGATGAATATTGCTCAGGGCAGTCTCGAGGAATGTCGTTATTACATTATTCTATCAAAGGATTTAGGCTATATTGACGAAGAACATTACAATGAGATGAATTATGCTATATATACGGCCAGCCGTTTCCTCAATGCCTATTGCAAAGGCATCAAGGAGAATAATTTTAGCAGCCAAATCTAACGGCCTATCATAACTCCTTATCATAACTTCTTTTTATAACTCCCCATCATAACTTCCAAAAAGAAAGAACTATGAATTACTACAAAGATATTCCTGAGATTAAGTTTGAGTTAGAGAATAGTCCTTTGATGCAAAGGATTATTGAACTCAAAGAGCGCAACTTCGAGGACAAGGAACAGTACGACGAGGCACCGCAGGACTTTGCGGACGCCATGGACTCGTACGACCGGGTGCTCGACGTGGTGGGCGACATCGTGGGCAACATCGTGGGCCCCAATGCTGAGGCCGTGGACGCCGAAGGCCCGCACCATGAGGGCGGTCGTGTGCGCTATGCCTCGAAGACCTACGAGAACCTGGAGGCCATGAACAAGGCCGGGCTGAACGGCATGACGATGCCGCGCCGATACGGTGGCCTGAACCTGCCCGTGACCGTCTACACGGCCGCAAACGAGATTGTCTCGGCCGGTGATGCAGGATTCGAGAACATCTGGAGCCTGCAGGACTGCATCGAGACGCTCTATTGCTTCGGCAATGAGGAACAGCGCCAGAAGTACATTCCCCGCGTGTGCGCCGGAGAGACGATGTCGATGGACCTGACCGAACCCGATGCGGGCAGTGACCTGCAGAGCGTGATGCTGAAGGCCACCTACGACGAGGAGAACCAGTGCTGGCGCCTGAACGGTTCGAAGCGCTTCATCACCAACGGCGACTCCGACATCCACCTCGTACTGGCCCGCTCCGAGGCCGGAACGCGCGACGGTCGTGGCCTGTCGATGTTCATCTACGACAAGCGCGACGGAGGTGTCGACGTGCGCCGCATCGAGAACAAACTCGGCATCCACGGTTCGCCAACCTGCGAACTCGTGTACAAGAACGCCAAGGCTGAACTCTGTGGCGACCGCAAGTTGGGCCTTATCAAGTACGTGATGTCGCTGATGAACGGCGCCCGTCTGGGCATTGCCGCACAGTCGGTGGGCCTCAGTCAGACGGCCTACAACGAGGCACTCGCCTATGCCCGCGACCGCAAGCAGTTCGGCAAGGCCATCATCGAGTTCCCCGCCGTGGCAGAGATGATCAGCAACATCAAGGCCAAACTGGACGCCGGTCGTGCCCTGCTGTACCAGACGGCCCGCTATGTCGACGTCTACAAGGCCCTGGAGGACATTGCCCGCGAGCGCAAACTGGAGCCCGAAGAGCGCCAGGAACTGAAGAAGTACAGCCGTCTGGCCGATGCCTTCACGCCCCTGGCCAAGGGTATGAACTCGGAGTATGCCAACCAGAACACGTACGACTGCATCCAGGTGCACGGCGGTTCGGGTTTCATGCTCGAATATGCCTGCCAGCGCATCTATCGCGACGCCCGCATCACCAGCATCTACGAGGGTACCACCCAACTCCAGACGGTGGCCGCTATCCGCTATGTCACCAACGGCATGTATGCCCAGGTCATCGAGGAGATGCTCGGGGAGACCGTTGCGCCCGAGTGCGAGGGCTATAAGGCCCGCATCCAGGCGATGGCCGAGAAACTGAACGCCTGCACGGCCCGCGTCAAGGAGGCCCAGAACGACGAACTGCACGACCTGTGTGCGCGTCACCTGTATGAGATGACGGGCGACGTCGTTATGTTGCTCTTGCTCATGCAGAACGCCACCCGGTGTCCCGAACTGTTCGCCAAGAGCCTGCAGGTGTACGTGAACCTGGCCGAGGCTGACGTGGAGAAGAACAATGCACTGGTCAACCGCATGACCACGGAGTGCATCGAGAATTACCGTCAGGCATAACCCTTTTCAACAACGAATTACACGAATTAAACGAATTTCTTTATCTGGACATAAATCCACACAAATCATTCATAAAATCTCTTCTAGGGGACTATTTATGTGTGATTTTGTGTGGATTTATGTTCTTTAAGTTTATGTTCAGTGCTATCCGTGTCCGGAAATAATCTGTGAAATCTGTGTTAGAGAAAAGAATAATCAAACAGATATTTGTTTTTTCGCTCGGTTTGTACTAACTTTGCACTCGTTATCAGGGGTGCTGCGCCGTTTGGCGTGGCTGAGAACAGACCCTATGCAACCGCTCTGCGCTTGCGTAGCGCAGCGGAGCAAGAATCTGAACCGGGTAATGCCGGCGTAGAGAGTATGAACGAATTATTTACTTATAAAGACATGAAAAGATTGTATTTTGCCGTGCTCATGATGGGCATGGCACAGATGGGCTTTGCCCAAGGGAATGAAGAATTAAGAATGAAGAATGCAGAATTGCGAGGCGACTCCGTGAAGATGGAGAAACTGCAGGAAGTGGTGGTGATGGCCGTGAAGGCACCAAACAATGCACCGTTTGCCATGTCGAAGGTCGACCGCAAGCAGTTGGAGACGTTCGCCCGGACGGGACAGGAACTGCCCTTCCTGTTTGCCCGCACGCCGGGCGTGGTGGCCTGGAGCGAGAACGGCATGGGCACGGGCACGACCTA
>JAFSXQ010000014.1 GCA_017444005.1 Bacteroidaceae bacterium
CACAGCGACGCTCAGTTCGCAGGATCCAGTTCCGTGCCCGCCCACGTTGAGATGATGGGCTTCCTGGGCATCGGCAACAACCCCATGGTGGGTTGCTCCGTGGCTTGCGCCGTTAACGTCGACCTCGCACTGAACCATTAATTGAAATGTAAACAAGAGTGCTGGCAGGCGTCCGTGTGATGCCTGCCAGTTTTTTGTGAAAAGCGCAAAAAGGATACTCACGTTCGGAAATGCTCAAAAAAATTTGGCATTTCGCTCACTAAATCGTATCTTTGCACGTTATAATAAATATGATGAGACGTATTCTTCTATACCTTATATTATTTACGCCCGTGCGCGTGTGGGCGCAGGATAATTACCCAAGCGTAGCCCCGACGGCTTCGTACACGACGGTCGACGGCGAAGAGACGGAGGATGCCAGCGGAGGACAAAGCGCGCCGCTGGTGGCCCACTTCATGGCCAACCCCAGCGACGTGGGCGAATGGACCGTGCGCTACGAGTGGAAAATCTACCGCCCAGGCGAGGAGAATACGCCGTTGGTACACCGCTTCGAGGAGGACCTCGACTACACGTTCAACGAGAGCGGTTCGTTCTACGTGCAACTGTACGCCACCTTCGTGCTGGGCACCGACACCATCGCCTTCCCCGAGGAGGGCGAGGCCAACCCCTTCGTGGTGAGCATCAGCGAGAGCAAACTGGAGTTTCCCAATGCCTTCTCGCCCAACGGCGACGGTTTCAACGACACATTCAAGGCGAAGGACGGGGTGCAGAGCATCGTCAGTTTCAAGGCCAGCATTTTCAACCGCTGGGGACAGAAGATACACTCGTGGACGGACGTCAACTACGAGTGGGACGGGAGGTGGAACGGCCGCATCATCAAGGACGGCGTTTACTTTCTGGTCGTGAATGCCCGCGGGGCTGACGGAAAGAAATACAACATCCGGCAGGACGTGAACGTCATCACGGGATATCACAAGAACGAACAAGGCAGCGAAGGCACCGAATAAACGAAGATGAGCACACAAAACATTGAGGTACAGGGAGCCCGCGTCCACAACCTGAAAAACATCGACGTCAGCATCCCGCGACAGAGCCTGACCGTGATTACGGGTCTCTCGGGTTCGGGCAAGTCGTCGTTGGCCTTCGACACCATTTTTGCCGAAGGGCAGCGCCGCTACATCGAGACCTTCTCAGCCTACGCCCGCAACTTCCTAGGTAACATGGAGCGGCCCGACGTGGACAAGATTACAGGTCTATCGCCCGTCATCAGCATCGAGCAGAAGACGACGAACAAGAACCCGCGCTCCACCGTCGGCACCACGACGGAGGTCTACGACTTCCTGCGTCTGCTCTACGCCCGTGCCGGCGAGGCCTACAGTTACGTCACCGGCGAGCGCATGGTGAAGTACACCGAGGAGCAAATCGTCGACCTGTTGCTCCACGACTACCTCGGGCGCAAGGTCTACCTGCTGGCTCCGCTGGTGAAGAACCGCAAGGGCCACTACAAGGAACTCTTCGAGACGGTCGTGAAAAAGGGCTACCTCTACGTCCGCGTCGACGGCGAACTGATGGAGGTGGAGCGCGGCATGAAACTGGACCGCTACAAGAACCACTCCATCGAGGTGGTCGTGGACCGTCTGGTCGTGAAGGAGACCGACGACCGCCGCCTGCAGAACAGCGTGCAGAACACCCTGAAACAGGGCGACGGACTGATGATGGTGTACGACGTGCAAAGCGAGGAAATTCGTCACTACAGCCGTCGACTGATGTGCCCGACGTCGGGCATCTCGTACAGCGACCCGGCCCCCCACGACTTCTCGTTCAACTCGCCCCAGGGTGCCTGTCCGCGCTGTAAGGGGCTGGGCTACGTCAGCCTCATCGACCGCAACCTCATCATCCCCGACCGCAGTCTCTCCATCCACGACGGAGCCATCGTGCCCCTAGGCAAGTGGAAGAACTCGATGATATTCTGGCAGATACAGGCCATACTGGACAAATACGGCTTCACGGAGAACGACCCCGTAAGTTCGCTCAGCGACGAGGCCCTGGACGAGATATTCAGCGGTTCCATCGAGCGCCTGCGCATACCAGCGGAGAAGACAAAGACCACAAGCGACTACTATTGCACCTACGAGGGACTGGTGAAGTACATCCGCTCCACGCAGGAGAACGACCAAAGCCAGGCGGCACAGAAGTGGGTCGGACAGTTCAGTCGCGACTGCACGTGTCCCGAATGTCACGGGCAGCGCCTCAACCAGCAGGCCCGCAGTTTCCGTATTGCCGGCAAGAACATTGCCGAACTGGCAGCAATGGATTTGGGAGATTTGTACGAGTGGATAAATAGCCTCTCTCCCCAACCCTCTCCACAAAGGGAAGAGCGGGGAGAGGGGCTTACTGCCTACCAACAGAAGGTTGCCCCCGAAATCCTGAAGGAGATACGCACACGCTTGAAGTTCCTCCTCGACGTAGGCCTCGACTACCTGAGCCTGAACCGCGCTTCGGCATCCCTGTCCGGCGGCGAGAGCCAGCGCATCCGACTGGCCACGCAAATCGGCAGTCAGTTGGTGAACGTGCTCTACATCCTGGACGAGCCTAGCATCGGCCTGCATCAGCGCGACAATCAACGACTTATCAACTCGCTGAAGGAACTGCGTGATACGGGCAACACCGTCATCGTCGTGGAGCACGACGAGGAAATGATGCGCTCGGCCGACTGGATTATCGACATCGGTCCGCGCGCCGGACGCAAAGGCGGAGAAGTGGTGTTCCAAGGCACCTACCCCGATATGCTGAAGGCCGATACACTGACGGCCCAATACCTGAAGGAGGGAGATAATGCGAACGCCCCTCTCCCCCGCAGGAAGGGCTCAGGGGAGAGTCTTTCTCTCTTCGGTTGCCGAGGCAACAACCTGAAGTCGGTGGATGTCACCTTCCCACTCGGCACGCTCATCTGTGTGACGGGAGTCAGCGGCTCGGGCAAGTCCACCCTCATCAACGAGACGCTGCAGCCCATCCTTTCGCAACACTTCTACCGCTCGCTCAAAGACCCCCTACCCTACGACCGCATCGAAGGGATGGAACACATCGACAAGGTGGTGGACGTCGACCAGTCGCCGCTGGGGCGCACACCACGCTCCAACCCGGCCACCTACACTGGCGTATTCAACGACATTCGCGACCTCTTCGCCCAACTGCCCGAAGCCAAGATTCGCGGCTACAAGCCGGGACGCTTCTCCTTCAACGTCAAGGGCGGGCGCTGCGAGACCTGTACGGGCAACGGCTATCGCACCATCGAGATGAACTTCCTGCCCGACGTGCTGGTGCCCTGCGAGGAGTGTCACGGGAAACGCTACAATCGCGAGACACTGGAGGTGCGCTTCAAGGGCAAGTCCATCGCCGACGTGCTGGACATGACCATCAACCAGGCGGTAGAGTTCTTTGAGAATCAACCGCAGATACTGAACAAAATCAAGGTCCTGCAGGACGTGGGTCTCGGCTACATCAAACTGGGCCAACCCAGCACCACCCTCTCCGGCGGTGAAAGCCAGCGTGTGAAACTGGCCACCGAACTATCGAAGCGCGACACGGGCCGCACGCTCTATATCCTTGACGAACCCACCACGGGTTTGCATTTCGAGGATATCCGCGTACTGCTCGCCGTCCTTAACCGCCTAGTGGACAAGGGCAATACGGTTGTCGTCATCGAACATAACCTCGACGTCATCCATGCCGCCGACTATCTCATCGACATGGGACCCGAGGGCGGACAGCAAGGCGGCCAGTTGCTCTTCCAAGGCACACCCGAGGCACTCCGCGCGGCAGGCGTCGGCTACACTAGCCGCTACTTGTAGCCTATATTTACATTCACCATCTGACATTTTGACACTATGGAATACATGTCACAAGAGGGCTACGACAGGCTCGTGGCCGAACTCAAGGAACTGGAGAACGTGGAACTGCCCCGCGTGCGGGAGGCCATTGCCG